>JBFRWC010000132.1:0-14022 GCA_051439365.1 Leptolyngbyaceae cyanobacterium | reverse complement strand
GCATGAAACCGTAGGGACAACTCAAGACCCAGAATATAAACAGGCTATGGAAGTCTTTAACCATAATTTTCTCTGTCGTTTAAGCCCTTGGCCAAGTTGTTTAACTACAGCCTATAGCAAAGCTGGTAAAGAGTTTCGAGGTGCTGGTAAAATCATTGACTGGAATGTTGAAAACCGCTTGAGTGAGATTTTCATACCAACACTACTGCTGTCTGGAAAATATGATGAAGTAACTCCAGCTTGTGTAGAGAAGTTAAAGCAAGGCATTTCTGGTTCAGAGTGGGTACTGTTTGAAAACAGTTCTCATATGCCTCATTTGGAAGAGACAGAAAGTTTTTTACAAGTGTTGGACGAATTTTTGAGCAGAGTAGAATGCAATCGTAATTCTGTTTGATTAGAACTAAGATATGTTGCTGGTGAATGGTGTGATCAAAATTCAGTTCTAAAATGATTAAATCTACTGAGCTTGGTCAAATTTTTACTTGATGTAGGAAGGTAGTTGCAGTTTAACAACGCAGTGGAGCGGACAGTCTAGAGATTTTACGCTTTATTTCGGTCGTATTTGCTGCCGCTCACTTTTGCAGTTAGGGAATGATTGCATTTTGGAAAAAGTAGGGAGCGATCGCTCCAGTGTGGAATAGAGTATGGCGATCGCTCCTCCAAAACTCTGAATCATCGAATTGAGCTTGAGCCAGAATCTGATTGGGGGCGATCCTCCTTCCGGCGTGGTGGTGTGCGATCGCGCCTTTGGCGTGTTGGGAGCGATCGCACTCCTAGCATTTCCACTTATTAGAAGAGCGATCGCCCTATTATTCCTTGATATTCTTTGCACTTAGACAGCTGGTTACCTGACACAAGTGCCTCAAACAACGAAAAATCGTAACGAGATTTCAAGGCTTTCAGGAGATGTGTCAGGCAGTCAGCTTAGACAGTCCAATCTTCAATGGTTAAACTAGGCACTTTACCAAAATCCCGTTGGTTGCGGGTGAGTAAAGTCAAGTTTTGACTGAGGGCGAGCGCAGCAATCCTGGCATCCATTTTTTCGAGTCGAAGGCGAAGGATTGGAAATCACTCAACAGCCTTGCCATCATGGTGTAGCCTGTGACTACCTGATCCAAACTGCGACTGCGATTGATATAAGCATGGCAACCGAGGACTTGCTCATGAAAGGTGATGATCGATACGGCAAAATCGGTGATGGGTACCGAAGCCATGCGTCTTGAGAGGTTACGGTAAGCCTCCCCAGGTTGGCGTTGAAGAATACTCAAGTGGTCGGTATCCAACAAATATTTCATGACAGTTCATCAGAATCCAATGCAGATTCATCTCCTTGTCGGATGGCCTGTCCGTAGGCGAGAACCACTTCAAAGGCTGGTTCATCTTTGAATGATCCGGTGATTTGCTGAAGCCAGTCGGTTGAGGGTGGCTGGGCAATTTGTTGTTGCAGTTCGGTAATGGCTGCTTCCACAGCAGTGATTCGTTCTTCCAAAGATTGATTAGGTGACATTGAGAATCTTCTGAGGTTTGAGGTTGATCTGGGAGAGATAGAGGCTACAAATCAGAATCGTGCCCCTAACATTTAGTATAGCGATCGCCCCTCCAAAACTCTGAACTATTGAATTGAGCTTGAGCCAGAATCTGATTTGGGGCGATCCTCCTTCCGGCGTGGTGGTGGGCGATCGCGCCTTTGGCGTGTTGGGAGCGATCGCACTCCTAGCATTTCCACTTATTAGAAGAGCGATCGCCTTTAGGGTTGGCATTGCATCAAGCTAACTGGGTTCCTCAAATACCGTCGGGAAATCACGACGACCATGAACAACACGGAGAATTTCTACTCCATCATCCAATAAGCGGTAGAAAATCACATAACCTTCCAACGACAGTCCTCGCAGCCCAGGTCGAATTTCCGCATAACTCCTACCACTTTGTGGAAACGCTACAAGCTGTCGGCATTTTTGGCGAAATGTTTGAAAGAAGCGATCGCCTGCGGCAAGGCTATGCTCGGCAAAATAATCGGCAATTTGGTCCAAGTCCTGAGTCGCCAGAACGTTAATGACATAACGACTCATGTTTATTGATCCGATTGTTGAAACCGCTCTAAGATATGACCAACAAAAGTTTCCCCGTCAACTGGAGGGGTATGGGCCGACGCGACAATCGCAGCATCAATTTTTTCTCTTACGTCTTTGGCCCACTCCGACTCAGCACGCTCGTATTCATCAAGTAATTGGAAGGCGATCGCCACAATTTCTTCAGCAGAACGATATTGCCCTGTCTCTAGTTTTGCTTGCACAAATTGTTCTTGTTCAGCAGTCAGACTGATATTCATAAGAAACCTACTACTTGGCTCTATCCTATTTTAAGTGGTGATTTTGTCCACGGGCGATCCTCCTTCCGGCGTGGTGGGGGGCGATCGCTTTCCCCGATTATTCATCTTTTGGTTGTAACCGCTCCACAAACTCTTGATGTTCCGCTGATTCCACCCCTGCTTGCACCACTTCTAACATCCTTGCCATCTGATCCGTCAGCAACGCCTCAACATCCAGCCACAAACCGGGAAACACCCGACTGCGAATAATGCCATCCTCATCGGCAGCAAGCAACTGATACTCTCCATCCACCAGGCCAAACCAGTCCAATTTATTTTCATAGGCTTGCCAGATTACATATTCCTGTACGCCATTCCGCTGATATACCCGCTTTTTACTGCCCGTATCGATCGCCACGCTACTAGCTGCAATCTCCACCACTAATTCTGGTGCCCCTTCAATATAGTCGTCCTCGCTAATGGAAACTTGCCCCCCAGTCCCAGCCTCAATAAACAAAACAGCATCAGGCTGCGGCTCATTTTCCAGGTCTAGTCTCACCGTTGGTTCAACGCTAGAATCTATCCCTGGAGTCAAAGCTTGATAGATGCATAGCCAGCCCATCACACGACTATGGGGCTTACCATGCTGTCGGTGTCGGAGGGGAGAGGCTACGTAAACAACTCCTTCAATTAACTCTGCTTTGCGAATATCAGGGGCAGCGGCATAACGACGCTCAAATTCCGGGCGAGAAGGGCGTTCACGCAGTGTCTCCGAAGGAGAATCGCCACTTTGCAGAGGAGGATAGTTTTGCGTTGCTGCCGAAGGCTGTGGGGGGTTGACCTGCGTTTGAGAAATCATGGTGCTACTCCCAAAGTCGCTGTGTGGCTTTACTGTAACACGCTAAGTCGGATTGTAATTCACTGTTAGCTTTGATGGTCATCGCACTCGCAGATTTCCAGGGCGATCGCCTCTTGAACTTGCACCAGTGCGCCATCGCTCTTTTATCTTATTCGTTGACTGAATTGCTTGGATAAAATAAGATAGGAGGAAAATGTCAAATCAGGATCAACGCCATGCCTCGGAAAAAATGGCTGGAGCCGTTGCTCGATGATTACCTCGTGCCACGCCTCAAACCTCTATCCCCGGATGATATCACGGTGGCTCAAGCGATCGCCCTCGAACTCCGACAACACTGGGATAACCTCGGTTTTACCCAAATGACCCAACACAAAGATTTGATGCACCGCACCCGCAAGCATCTTGCAAGAGTGCTTCCGGATAACCATGTCGCCTTTGATGCACTGCGCCTCACTCCAGGCGAATATGCCCAGGCCAATCAAGTGGCCAGTCAGCGGGTGCAAGATCGCAATCAGGTGCAAGCAATTGTGTCGCCCCACGAGGTCAATGCCATTGTCACGCTGGCCACTAAGGTCATTGGCGATCACTATTTAGAGTGGCCGGACTGGGCAGCAGCGCTGGCACTGTTGACCGGACGACGACTCATAGAGCTCTTCACAGCGACCCTCGAACCTGCCAACGCTTATTCAGTTTGGGTGTCGGGCTTAGCAAAACGGCCTGATGATGAAATACCCCTCAAACTGATGATTCCGGTGCTGTGCCAAGCGGAATACGTGCTGGCTGCATTCGAGCGACTAAGACACGCGACCCAGGCAGAAACGCTCACTCCCACCATCATTGATAAGAAAATTGGGCCACAGGTACTGAACGCAACGCGATCGCTCTTTCAACCCTACGTCACCGTTGATCTCTCGACCCATGTACTCAGGGATTTGTATGGCGCGATCGCGACCTTCTTCTATTGTCCCAGCCACACTAGTTCCCATGAGTTCCAGGCTCATTGTCTCGCTCATTATCAACCCACTCGTCAGGGTGACCGGCCATTACGGGCGATCGCCGCTAACCGCAATTATGACCGTTTCTCCATTCAAGACAATGGCATCATCCGAAAGGGCATTCGGCTATCAAGACCGGATGTGCAGGTCATTCCCGATTTTCAGATCCATGAGATGGAGGCGAATGCAACCATGACAATCCCCGATGATCTGTCCCCGTTCCCTCTCCTCACGGCGGCGCTGGCCTTTAAACTGGCCCAAGAACGCGGTTGGCAACAATCTAAAACATCTCTCTTAAGCCATGCTAAAAAACGTCCGATATGGGTCGCTCAGGAATATGGTCTTTGCTACGATCCCTTGGCTCAACGAAAACCGGGCGATAATCGCACCCCCACTTGGCGTGACCTTTGGGGGGAACCTTTAACCGATCAGGGAGATGAGGACATGGCGATTCAAGCCCCAACAGCAACAGAGGATCGGATGGAACACTTGGCTAATCCATCCATGACAGAAATGGAGCATAGGGGAAACCCAAAGATTGCTGGAGCGATCGCTCCGATCGAGTCCAAGCCCTATTCAACCGCTTCTGCTGCTCAGGAAACCACGACCATGACACTCGCGTTACTCGATCGCATCCAACAACTCACCACCGAGAACACCAAACTCCACATCGAATTGGACCAGATCGCGCAACAATCCCTCACCTCAATGGATCCCGATCTCTTGGCTGAAGTTGAGCAGTTACGACAAGACAATCAGTCCCTCAGACAGCAAAATCAACTCCTCAAACAGGCTCTATCTTTACAAGCCCCTCCCCCCCAAACATCATCACCGATTCCCTCTGAACCCACCCAACAAACCTCTCAAACGTCCGCTGACAAGAACGTGGTGAGATCTAACAACGAGGTGCCGATGGTTGACCCCATTAACAGAGCCATCTACGCTATCTTTGACTGGAACAATACCCCTGGACGACCCCATCGACAAAAGTGGCCCATCTCGTTTCCTGTTATCATGGAACTCCTCCGCGCCAATGGCTATGCTGCCTCGCAGAAGGCCATTAAAGCCTGGTTTGACCACTTAGACGGCGAGATCAAAGACCACTATCAACAGCATGGACTTTCCAAAACACAGAGTCGGTTTCACAAGGACAAGATATCTGACTGCATCTCGCTATAAGCACGAACTGTATTATATTTCTTGCTGTTTCCAGGTTGACACAACTTCTTACAATACTCACAATGACCTTCATCGGGAAGACCAAGGGCGATCGCTCTATCCCTACTCTTGAACATCCAACTCAGTGGCACAAAACTTTCAAATCGCGAAATGCACTCTCAGAAACACATTCCGTGGCTTGACGAGATAAATTGCTTAAAGGGCCAGATTTTAAACTGGTTTTCTGTAATTGTTGCCGAAATACTGTATCTTTAGCTGATGAATAGTTGTGTAATGACCGACTAGTCAGTTGTATTCAGATAGCCCCCTTATGAATCAAGACTTTGATTGGACCGCTGCCGAGACCGCTGCTAACCGTGTAGTATTTGCTAACACGGGCAGCTACTTGAGTGATATCGAGATAAAAGTGCTGGAGGGCGCTTGGCAAGGAAAGACCTATGATCAGATGGCCGAGCTTTATGGCTATAGCTCAGCCTATCTTAATCAAGATATTGGTAATGGGTTGTGGAAGCGATTGTCGGATGCTCTCCAAGAAAAGGTCACAAAAAAGAACTTCCGCGAAGCTCTGAATCGGGCCTGGAGTCGTCAATCACTTCCCCAAAAACCCTTAACGACCAGCTCTACTGACCAAGAATGTCTACCTTACCCAAGTGGAACGGTGCCGCTCCACTCACCCATGTACCTGGAGCGATCGCCCATCGAGCCGATTTGCTCCAGGGCAATCCTAGAACCGGGGGCGTTGATTCGGATCAAGGCTCCCCAGCTCATGGGCAAAACCTCATTGATGACCCGAATCTTCGCAGCAGCGGTAGCAGCAGAGTATCGCAGTGTATATTTGGACTTGAGAAGTTGCGATCGCTCTATCTTCATTGACTCAGAGCAGTTCCTTCGTTGGGTTTGTGCTAAGGTTACCCAACAACTCCGTCTCAAAAATCAGCTCAATGACTACTGGGACACTGATATTCTTGGCAGTAATGATAATTGTACAGCCTATTTTGAAGAGTATTTATTACCCAGTATTGGGGAGCCGATCGTTTTAGGGATAGATGATTGCGATCGCTTATTCAGCCACGCTGAAGTTGCTGAAGACGTACTCGGTTTACTCCGTAGCTGGCATGAAAAGGGTAAAGTCTCCTCTGTTTGGCAGCAGCTCCGGCTGATCATTACCCACTCTACTGAGGTCTATGTTCCCCTCGACATCAATCAGTCACCGTTCAATGTAGGCTTACCGATTGAGCTACCAGAATTTGATCATGAGCAGGTCGAAATGTTAGTAGAACGGCACAAACTGACGCTCAAGCCGAGCCAGATCGAAACCCTGATCCAAATGGTCGGTGGACACCCCTATTTAATCCGACTCGCTCTTCATACCCTTTGCACCAGCAATTTCACCTTGGAGAATCTGTTGCAGGAGGCTCCTACCCAGGCAGGGATCTATAGCGACCACCTGCGGGGGCATTTAGATACATTGGGACGTTTCCCAGATCTAATCCCCGCCGTTCAGCAGGTCGTGACCACTGATGATCCCGTAGAGCTAGACCCGAAGCAAACCTATAAGTTGCATAGCATGGGCTTAGTGCGCCAAATGGGGAACTATGTCTTACCCCGCTGTAACTTGTACCGAGACTATTTTAGCCGTGTTGTTGGTCAGACCTAGGAGCATAATCATCAGGTTACTCGTGGTGTGATGTTATCCAAAATTTTTGACCAAATTTACTCAATAATAGTGTTGTTAAAAGTACCTAAACTGGTATCTTAACTTATTGTATAAATGTTACTTAGTTTGGCTTTGTAGTTTATCATGGCGATCGCCACATTGGTTAGAACATTTTGTGAGGATATGAAGCGTTCCTAAAAAAATGTCTCTGCCCTATAAAGTGTCTGCGGTTATAAAGTGATTTCCGAGAAAAATATACCGCTGTAGGGTGCTGTATAGCCCAAAGGGCATACCAGAAAAGCGCCAGCGTAACGTATCGTAGGTTGGTAATTTTTTTACAAGAAATGGCCTAAATGCCTCTGATCTAGAAATACTTGAACTGTGACGACTAACTTTCTCCGATCCGATTGATCCAGACACCCTACTTTTCCTTATTTACACTACTGGCCTGAATTTGCCATCTTATAAATGTCATTCAGTTTGCTGAAGACAGTTCCCAAAAAAATCACAAAAAGGACTCTGAATTATGGCTGTTAGCTCTGATTTTAATGTTATTCCTGTCCGACAAACCTTTGACTCGAATAATCGCTTGTTTAGTGTCAATTTTCCGGTTGAAACGGGAAGCGCACGGATCGTTGATGATGGATATCTGATTATGCAGGTCCGTAGCGTGGGAGAACCCGGAAGCCATCAACTGAGACTCAATGGTGAAATCATTCCCTTTGATTTTCAGCCTGCTCCGGGAGCATCTCAAGCATGGTTAGCATGGATGACAACCTTTAGACCAGGGGTGCTTAACTCAGGGACCAATCGACTTGAGATCGAACGAATTGGTAGTGACAATTTTGAAGTGCGAGATGTTGTTATCAACTGGCGTGAGCGTGATTCAGCATAACAATCACCAGGGGGGCAAGCGGCGATCGCTCCCTTGTTGGGTGGCTACTCAGTTTTTCTGTCAGTTTTGCTGCCCGACTTAATCCTATTGCTTATGAACTAGAACGATCAGATTTACCCGATTTAATCTGATTGTCGCCTTCATCAAGTTAAAGGAATATGGTTAGTGTTAAGCGAATACAAGATTTGCTTGATGAAAATATTGATTGATGTATGACTTTAGCATGCATCAATCAACACTAAAAGTGTGCATTACCTGATGAATTCAATTGTAAATTTAGCCAGAAAATTAGGAGAAAATTATGGCAATTGTGGGAGACGAGAACAATAATTTTTTGTTAGGTACCCTCTTAAATGACACGATAAGGGGGCTTGGTGGCAACGATATACTCCAGGGATTGGACGGAGACGATCTGATATACGGTGGTTCTGGAAGCGATAGTATTTATGGAGGGAACGACGATGATGCATTGTGGGGAGATGCCAGTGGCAGCAGCTTTGCCATCGATCCTGGATTCTTCCAATTGGCTAGCGCGGCGCGATCTGGTCTAGAAACGACCATCGGGTTTACTTCTACTCTCCTTTTCGACAGTTTTCAAATCTTGACCTTCAACGATCGCATTTGGGGGGGGAACGGTAATGATCGTATTTTCGGTGAGCAGGGTAATGATGAGCTGTACGGTGAGAGTGGTAACGATCGCATCTCCGGTGGTTCAGGGGACGATGACATCTTTGGTGGCTTTGGCGATGATGAGCTGATCGGCGATGGAGGTAACGACACCATCGAGGGCGAAGACGGCCACGACAATATCAGCGGTGTTTCAGGCGACGATACCATTGATGGCGGTGCTGGCAACGATGTGATTGCAGGTGGATCGGGTCTCGACGTTATCAACGGTGACGTTGGTGATGACTGGATTGATGGTGGCTTAGATCAAGACACCATTAGCGGCGACCACGGTAATGACACCATCCGAGGTGGGCGTGGCAGCGACATCATCTTTGGTGGTTTTGGGGATGATGCCATTGATGGCGATCGCGGTCATGATGACATCTATGGTGGCAGCGACCAGGATGTTTTGTTTGGCGATCGCGGCCATGACACTATCTTTGGTGAGGGGGGCAACGATGAGCTGTACGGCTCTCAAGGCGATGACGAGTTAGACGGTGGTCGCAGCGATGACCTCTTAGTGGGAGGCAGCGGTGAGGATATCCTTATCGGTGGACGCGGTAACGATATCCTAGTAGGTGGTGGTGACGATAGTCTCGTTGGCTCCATTGGTCGTAGTGGTCTGTTAGACGGGCAGCGGGACTACTACGTTTTTGCATATGAACCGGGCGGATTTGGCGAGGATACAATCGAGCGATTTGAGGACGGTGAGGACCGGATTCAATTCGATTTTAGACTGCTGCGCCAGGTTCCTGGCCCCACGTTCCCCGGCGAAGTGGATGCCGATTTTGAGGCTCTAGATACGAATGGGGATGGGTTTGTTGATAATGCTGACGCTCATGTCCAGGTTTTGGGCTTGAATGACGGCTTGGTGATCAACTTAAATGCCAATGCCTATAGTACCCCAGACCAACCGTCTGGCAGCAGTGGTGGACTGGGCCGCATCACAATGAATGGTGTTGCTTCGCTCACGGCAAACGACTTTGTCTTCAATGGCTAGACTCAAGATGGCTACATTGCTGAGCGAAGGAACGAAAACTTAAAAACTCCGGAGAATTGTGTTGGAGGTTCGTTTTCCTGCTGGGAATCGAACCTCTTCCCGTAGTGATGGAGTTACTATCAATATAGGAGGTAAGCTAAAACTGTTGTAGTTTGCGTGTTTTGGTGGCTGAACCCGGCCAGAGGCGAGGTTCAGCTACGTACGTAGATTCAATGGCTATGGCTGATCAATGTGGCGACATTTTGTGACTTGAGCAAAAGTTAGGGAAGCGATGGAGGCAGTATCACGTCAGTTCTATCAGGTGGGAGGCAGTCTGCCGTCCCAGGCGATGAGCTACATAGAGCGACAATCTGACATCGACTTTTACACTGCTCTCACCGCAGGACAGTACTGTTATGTTCTCAACTCACGGCAAATGGGCAAATCCAGCCTGCGGGTCCGCACCATGCAACGGCTACAACAAGACGGGGTAACTTGCATCTATATTGACTTGCAGGGTATTGGTAAACAAAATATAACACCAGAGAAATGGTATGCTGGCCTGATTAAAGAGCTGGTTAATCAGGCAGGATTGAGCCTTAACTGGCGGCAGTGGTGGCGATCGCACCAAGGTTTACTCTCTCCAGTCCAGTGCCTACGGACATTGATTGATGAAGTGCTACTAGTGGAGGTGGCACGCCCAATTGTTGTGTTTATTGATGAAATCGATGCCCTGCTCAGCCAAGGGTTCTCCCCTGACGACTTCTTTGGCCTAGTGCGTCACTGTTACAATCACCGCACTGATGATCCAAGATATGGCCGCCTCACCGTTGCCCTGTTGGGGGTGGCTACACCATCCGACCTCGTGACCGATAAAACTCAAGCCCCTTTCAACATTGGCCATGGGATTACCCTACACGGGTTCACTATAGGAGAAGCCCAACCCTTAGCCGTAGGACTTGTGAATCGGGTGAGCCATCCCCAAACAGCTCTACGAGACATTCTGGCATGGACGGGTGGCCAACCGTTTTTAACCCAAAAGGTGTGTCAGCTCGTCGCTCAAGCCGAGCCACAGATACCAGTTGCCCAAATTGTGCGCGATCGCGTGATCGATAACTGGGAAAGCCAGGATGAACCGGAGCATCTACGGACGATCCACGATCGCCTTTGCCGTAGTGAGGAGCGGCTCGGCGCTTTGCTAGGGCTGTATCAGCAGGTATGGCAACGGGGTGGAATTGCTGTGGATAACAGCCCGGAACAAGCTGAACTGAGGTTGTCGGGCCTAGTGGTGAACCGGGAAGGCCAGCTTCAGGTGGCAAACCTCATTTACCAAAGTGTCTTTGATTTGAATTGGGTGGACAAAGGGCTACAGGGCATCCGTCCCTATCGGGAAGCGATTACCATGTGGTTGCAATCCGGGCGGCAGGATGAGTCGCGGCTCTTGCAGGGGAAGTCGATGCAGGTAGCACTCGCCTGGAAGGTGGGAAAGCGGCTGAGCCTAGAAGATGAGGACTTCCTGTCGGCCAGCCAGAGCTACGATAAGCGATTGGTCCAAAAAGAGCTAGAGGCAGAGCAGCAGGCGAAGGCGGTGTTGACTCAAGCGAATCGGCAAGCTCGGCAGCGAATTCGCTGGGGAGTGAGCGTGGGGTTGGGGTTGATGGTGGCCTTGGTGGGGACGGGAACTGTTTTTTGGCTGGGTTTGCAATCCAGGTTAGCGATCGCCCAACGGCAGCTCAACCAGACTGAGCAACAACTCAACACATCACAACGCCAACTGGATGTCTCCCAGCAACGGTTGGACCTAGCCCAGCAAGACTTGACTACCACGGAATCGGATCTCCAAGAGACTCAGCAGGATCTAGAGAGAGCTCGGCAAAGATTAACGGTCACCGAAAGGGGGCGATCGGAAGCCCAGGCAGAACTGGCCCAAGCCCAAGAGCAGGTTGCCCAAACCCAACAGACTCTGGAGGATGAACAGTTTACCTTGGGCCAGGTGAGTCAGCGTTTAGCCACGGCTCAGCAATCACTTACCCAAACCCAACGCGATCGCGATGAGGCCGAGATCGTCATTGACAGTCTCAACGCTAGACAGCTTCTCGCCAGCGATCCGCTTCAGGGGTTGTTAGCTGCGTTGAAGACTGTTCATCGTTTGCAAACATTAATTCCTGCACCAACTCCACACTCAGAAACTTATCAGCAAATACAGGCAGCTTTGGAGCAAGCCGTGAAGCAGGTGCATGAATCCAATCGGCTCATCGGACACAGGGGACGGGTTCGGGATATCACCTACAGTCCAGATGGCCAACTGCTCGCCTCCGCCGGAGAGGACAGAACCATTCGCCTCTGGCAGCCTGATGGCACCCTTCTGAAGACGTTTGAGGGCCACAGTGATAACCTGTGGCTGGTGCGCTTTAGCCCTGACAGCACCACTTTCGCCTCTGCCAGTGACGATGGCACGATTAAACTCTGGAGCGTGGAATCAGGACATCTACGAACCATTGAGGCCCATTCAACTCACGTTAGAGGCATTGAGTTCAGTCCCGATGGCACCCGTTTGGCTTCTGTGGGATCGGCAGGTAACATTCGTCTTTGGGACGTTAATGATGGCGCTTTAATCGGCACGATTTCTGCTCACCCTCGTCGCTGGGCCACCTACGTCACCTTTAGCCCTGACGGCAATCTGCTAGCCTCCACCAGTCAAGATGGAACAATCAAGCTCTGGCGCGTCGAGGATCGATGTTTCCAACACTTGGAAGACGACTGCTTGATGATGACACTCCGAGGCCATCGAAACATCGTCAGAAGTGCCAGCTTCAGCCCTGATGGTAAATTTCTGGCCTCAGCCGGAGCCGACCGCAATATCCTGCTTTGGAACTTAGAAACAGGCAAAGCTGAGACACTGACTGGGCATCAGGGTGTTGTCTGGCGGGTCGTTTTTCTGCCTGAATCGATCACACTTGCCGAAATCTCTACCCATGATACTCCTCAGATACCTGTGGGTACCCTCGCTTCTGCCAGCGAAGATGGAACAATCAAACTCTGGAATCTAGCTCAGCCTAGTCGCGATCCACAAGAAATGACCGGGCATGTGGGCCGTGTTTGGAGCGTAGCAGTTAGCCCAGATGGTACAACCCTTGCTTCGGCTGGCAGCGACCAAACCGTGAGATTATGGCACACAGACGGAATGCTACCTAGTACCTTGACCGCCCATTCAGGATTAAGGGTACACAGCACGACGTTTAGCCCTAATGGGGAGAGATTTGCCTCCGTAGGGGGTGATGGTACTATCAAGATCTGGCGTTCTAGGGATCAAACTTTACTGCACACCTTACCTGGTCATCATCAAGGCGTACAGCGGATCAGCTTCAGTCCAGAGGGCGATCGCTTAGGTGCAGCAGGGGTGGAGTTTACCGCAGCAGGGAAACGACAGGACACCATTCACATTTGGGACACTGCTACTGGTCACTTAATCCAGACGCTACTGGGGCATGGCGGGGCCGTCCGGGCTGTGAAGTTTAGTCCTGATGGCACTCTGTTAGCCTCTGCCAGTGACGATAATACTGTGAAGCTCTGGCAGGCCAACGATAGGACGGGATTTCAAGTGCTGCAAACCTTCAGAAACCACAGAGGTGATGTCAAAGACGTTGATTTTAGCCCCGACGGTCGGCTATTGGCTTCTGTTGGGAATGACCGCACGGTGTGTCTCTGGGATGTCAACAATCGTCAACTCTGGAAAACGCTGCGGGGCCACACCAGTTACTTAGCAGCGGTACGCTTCAGCCCAGATGGTCAACTCATTGCTTCTGGAGGCGGGGATGCCAGCGTTCGCTTGTGGAGTCCCGAAAGTGGGGATCTACTGGGAACTTTAAATGGGCATGGGAGTTGGATTCGCGGCCTCGATTTTAGCCGGGATGGCAGGTTGCTGGCCTCTGCAAGCTTCGATCGTACGGTAAAAGTTTGGCCCATCGACGTTTGTCAAGCGCATGGCTTCAGAGACGCGAATCGAGGAGAAACCAAATGTCACCCCATCACCCTTCAGGGACATCTTGATCGAGTAGAAGATGTTAGCTTTAGCCCATCCGGTGCAATGCTAGTTTCCAGCAGCCGAGACGGGACAGTAAAGCGATGGTCCATGAGCTTAGACCTTGATACCCTCACTGCCTTGGGTTGCAACTGGCTTCAGGACTACCTCAAGACTCATCCACAAGAAAGTACGGTTGAAACATTTTGCGATGCGCAATAAATCACGTTGATCCTCTGTTTGGCTGGTTGGGCAATGTGTGACCATGGAGTGGGATGGTGGTGAGCGATAGTAGTCTATGGAACTGGGTTCAAGCCTTCGGGATACGGGCCATCGAGGAGCTTGAACAATTGGTTAATGCCGACACTGAAACCATAGAGATAGATCTCAACCCGCAGTGGACAATCAGTGCGCTAACTGCTGCATCGACGGGTTGTGGCCCATTTGGGCACGCATGCAG
>JBFRWC010000131.1:0-3210 GCA_051439365.1 Leptolyngbyaceae cyanobacterium | reverse complement strand
GGTGGGTGATACTCCTAATGGAGAGGTAATGGGGAGCATCTCACTTTTGCAAATACACCAACAGCCCTCATCCCCTAGCCCCTTCTCCCTAAGGGAGAAGGGGAACCGGATTGAAGTCCCTCTCCCTTAGGGAGCTACGGTGTACACACATCTCATTTTGAAGTCCAAAACTCGGCTTTACCCCCCTTAGTCCCCCCGTGCAAAGGGGGGAAACTCCGGTCCTCCCCCATTGCAAGGGGGAGTTAGAGGGGGTGGTTCGACTTGTGTGTACACGGTAGCCCTCTTAGATGTTGTCCATATTCTAGACTAGTCCCAACGTTCTTGCCCAGACATGGTAATAGCTCAAACATGGTGACATCTGTTTTACATCAGCCCGCACATGCACAGCGCGATCGCCACCATAAACACCTCATTATTGGGGCAGGTTTTGTGGGTTTAGGAATTGCCCAAGCGCTGAAAGCAGCAGGGATTCCCTACGATCAAGTGGATGCCAGTGACGATATCGGTGGCAACTGGCACCACGGCGTTTACGAAACCGCCCACATTATCTCCTCACGCAAAACCACCGAATTTACCCACTTTCCCATGCCAGCGGATTACCCCGATTTTCCCAGTGCTGAGCAAATGTTGGCTTATCTACAGAGTTTTGCCGATCACTTTGGGCTAAGAGCGTCGATTGAGTGCGATCGCCCCGTTACCCAGGTGTGCCCGGTTGATAACAACTTATGGCAAGTCACTTTTGCCCAAGGCGATCGGCGGATTTACAAAGGGGTGATTCTCTGCAACGGCCATCACTGGTGCAAACGGTTTCCAACGTTTGCGGGGAATTTTAACGGCGACATCATCCATTCCAAAGACTACAAACAGCCAGAGCAGTTACGTGGTAAACGAGTACTGGTGATGGGTGGGGGCAATTCTGCCTGTGATATTGCGGCTGAAGCGGCACGGGTCGGAGCATCTTGTACCTTGAGTCTGCGGGATACAGTCTGGTTTATTCCCAAAACCTTTGCGGGGATTCCCGTGGCAGAATTTGCCCGATGGTGGATGCCGGATGGGTTACAACGGTTGTTGATACACACCATCATTCGTCTCACGTTTGGTTCCCACCGAAGCTATGGCCTCATGCCCCCCAAGCATCGGCTTTTTACCAAACATCCCACGATTAATAATGAAGTGCCCTACTACCTCAAGCATGGTCGGATTACGCCCAAACCAGGGGTGGAACGGCTTAATGGGGATGGGATTCACTTTGTCGATGGTACAAAATCGGAGTTTGATTTGGTGGTATGCGCGACGGGCTATCATGTGGCTTATCCGTTCCTCCCAGCGGCACTGAACCGCGTTGTTGGACCACGGGTGCAGTGCTATGCGGGTGCGTACCTGCCGGATTATAAGGGACTCTATTTTGTGGGCTGGGGCCAAACCCGGGGTGGCGTGGGGCCAGTGATGGCCGCCTATGGACCTTTTTTTGCCCGCTGTGTTCAACTTCAGGATGAGCTAAAGGTTCCTCTAGGGCTAGTCTTCCAACAAATGGGAGAATCCTTACCCCGAACTCATCTGTCTGACCCTCACAAAACCATGATGAAATTGGCGATCGCCCAATTCGGCTTTCCCTGGATTCGCTATCGCGCCCGACAGGTCAATGCCCAGCACCCTGATTTCCAGAATCAACCGATTGAAATGCAAACTCCAGTGTCTCAACGTCAATCACCTTTAAAACAAACGATATAGGTCGCGATATTGCTGGTGTTGTACGTGGCGTAAAGGGGGCGATCGCTGGATGAATGAGGGACGCTACACTGATTAGATTTGGTTCTCCAAGCGTATGGTCCACATTCGCACCAGTATTTAGACTGAAAGACTCAGATCCAAGGACCGTAGAAGCAGCTCAACGAGTCGGGTCAATAGACTATAAAAGCTAGCTAAAAGAATATTTAATGGATTCTTTACAAGCTCACCTGGTTTTTTATACGCAATCCTCACTAAGTATAATTAGAAACTCAGTATTATGACTATATCGGGGTAGTTGTTAGCCAGTCATGGAACCTACCAATCACCTATGTTCGAGGGAAGTGCAGATGCCATCCAGTGCAATCTTAAATCAATCGTTGTTGGGCCAGTATTCAAACCGCCAGCAGCCACCAGCACAAAAATCTAGGAACCAAGTGGCAATGACCACGGGCCGTATACAGCAACGATCCGCTGGATCCGCAGGCCAACCTCCCTGGAAAGTGGAACACAAGGTAGAACAGGCTCAAAATGCCATCTATGAAGTTTTCCTAGCGATCGCTCACAATTGGCAAGCAGAGGACATCCTCACTCTGTTTCGCCAAACCTTTTTTCACAATGTCGATTCCTCAGAGACCAACCTCGCTCCCGCGCAGCAGGTTCTCTTAAGCATCGGTCAAGTAGAACACTTTCACTATACCCTGAACCGAGTGTGCTACATCCTGATCAATAACTGGGAGACAACGCGGCAACACGACGCGATCGCATCGTTGGTCGAGATGCTAGCAGAGGCCAACGAATTGTCTGGTGGCGTATCTACCCAGTTACGAAAATTGCGATCGCACCTCACCGCATTTACCACCACAAAGGCATTCCACCAGCTCGAATTATATGCCTCTCGCTACCACAGAACCCCCCACTGGAGTCACCGCTACACCGCCTATTTAATGGCCTCTCAGTATCTTGACCCCGATAGCCCTGATGAGCAGCGTCAAGCTGCCAAAATGGTGCTGAATTCTTTGAATGGTGAATTTAAGCGAGATTTAGCCATCTACACGATCCGTTCTGAAAAGCGTTTGCCCAGCGATGCCCCCATTGAAAATCCCACCCTGCTGGGAGATCATATTCTGCCTTTGATCAAAAAGATTTTGCTCAAAAAAGGGAAATTTAGCTGCCAAAACTTAGCCAATATTTTCCTGGCCCAGTCTGAGGATCTCAAGTACAAGCACTTTAAGAAAAGCTTGCAAGAATACTTGGTTTTTTCCATGAACCCTGCAGACAAAGTCGCCCAGACTATCCGTAAGTATCTATTAGAATTTATCACCGATCTTTACTGCCACCAAAATGACTGTGTGGTGGATGAGGCGATTCGCATGAGAACGGCGAACAAGCTGATCGATGGTCTAACCATGACCCGCAGTGGCAAAACCTCTTCCATCATGCAGCTCTTATTGGGGCAGGGCCGCAGCTTAACCCTAGTGG
>JBFRWC010000130.1:0-6244 GCA_051439365.1 Leptolyngbyaceae cyanobacterium | reverse complement strand
TGGACTTCAAAATGAGATGTGTGTACACCGTAGCCTTTGCAAGAGGGAGGACTAAGGGGGTGGTCTATTTACGCCGAGCGATACTAGGGTGTGGAGGCTTAGTGGCCCCTCTGCTTAGTTAGAGCGCAGATCAAGCAATTGGGGAAGGAAATCGATGCCATCTTGGCCGATTTGAGCCAGCAGTTTTGAGCGATTGCTTTGCAAGATCTGATCCCACTGCTCCTCCCCCAGTTGCCCTCGGAGAATTGTCGCCAGCGATGCAGCCTGGGACCAAGCTGCATTCTCCCGTTCGTGCAGCCAGTACATGGCTAAACAGGTGGTGACGACGGCGGCAGCGGTTTGCTGCAATTGGTAATAGACTTCTCCTAGAAAGCGATAGGCGATCGCCCGTAGATCCCCATCTCCCATCTGTTGAATTAGGGGCACGGCAGCTTCTAAAGGCTCCAACGCTAATGGGAATTGTTGCAGTGCTAAATAAGCCACGCCCAACCCCACCTGGCAAATGGCCAAGCTGGATATGTCTTTGACTTTTTCGGCTAGAGTCTTGCCCCGGTTCAAATAATTGAGGGGGAGTTCCAATTGCTCTGGGGTGACGGCTTCCTGGCGGCGGATCTGCATTACTTCGCTGTAGCCGACACTGGCGAGGGCGATCGCTTCTCCAGGGCGATCGCCATGGTTTCGGGCCAAAATCAGCGCTCGTTGGGCTAGGTTAATCGCTTCACTGTAGTCAGTTTGTTGCAACGACAGTCGGGCAAGGTGGTTGAGATTGGCCACTTCACAGGGGCGATCGCCAGCCTCTTGGGCCAGGGACAAGGCTTCTTGATGAAATTGGGTCGCCTTTTCGAGTTGATTTAACCACCGTTGCGAATAGCCCAACACCGTTAGGATCCGGGCTTTTTCCTGGGTTTGCTCCACTGCTTGTAAGGGTTGATCCAAATAGTTCATCGCGTCTTGAAAGCCCTCTCTGGAAAACGTCGTGAGAACACCGCCATACAACGGAAAATTATCCCGTTGAGCAAAACGGCGGAGGATTTGCAGGGTGAGGGTAAAACAAAGGCGGGACAGACGGTGGCGATCGCTCTCTGACCACGAAGTCGCCGCCCGACACACCGCACTCAGTTCACCCCACAAAATCGTAAAGGTGAGAAACGTCATCGCAGCTAAGTCTTGCCCCGCTTGGAGATTGTAGGGCTGGGAATCAAACCAGGCCACCAGTCCTCGCTGTAATCCCTGCAACAACACGGTTAACTCGACCCACTGGCTCACGTCTACTTGAGGAAAACGTTCTACTAATATTGTCGCCGCCTGACCTTGGGCTTGAGCCTTAAACAACGTCTTAGCCAGGGGACTAGTACTGTGTTCCGCCCAAGTTTTCCAAGGACCAGGGCGATCGGTGGCGGACCCAAAACCAATCTGACGCTGCTGCTCGTAGAGCCAACTGACCAGGTAATCTTCCAGTTCCATGTAGGCTCGAATGCCTTGGGTCATCCCGTTGGCAAATCGGCGTAGTTCTTGGGCAACCTCTTGGGCAACGGCATCCTCTGATTGTTGCTGGGCGACGGTTTCTAGTTCAGTCGCCAACTGCTGTAAGTGGGTCTGGTTAAAGGTATTGCCCCGGTTGAGGTCCAACACCTGCATCAAGACCGCTAGCCGCTCCGAGGGGGCCGATTGGAGAATTTGTTGCACAGCGCTACTGGATGCCGTTTTAGCCTGATGCTGCTTTTGCCAATCCTCCCAGGCTCCCTGTAACGTTTTGATTGCTCGGAGTTTGCGGGTCAGTTTGGCTTGCTTTAGCTCATCGGTTTCCTGCTGAGCCTGTTGCTCTAGGGTGTCGGTGGTTTCCAGTAGACAGCGCTCAAACATCTCGCTGGTACCCAGTTCCAACTGTGCTACCAGCGCATTGTACACCTGCCGCTTGGACCGAAATTTACCTTTGAGCGTATCGGTGATGGTCTGGTCAATGAATGTGAGATAGCGATCGCGCAATGAGTCCACCATACTCCAACCCCAATGCCAACTGTTTTGACTCAACTCTGACTCAATTGATACGCTTCATTACAGCATTTCTCAGAAGTCTTGTAAATAATCTTTTCCCATCTCTTCTCTTGTCAATTAGGCACTTGCTAGAAAATAAAGTTTACCAACACCCATCAGTAAAGAGCACCAGTCAACGATGGGTGCTTGCTCTAAAGCACCGAATTTTGACTTAATCGTTGCAATAGTGGTCTCAGTAACTCCCTTCCTGGTCTAAGGTTCATATAGTATCTGGCAAGTTCACGAGGATTAGCTGACGGTATTGGCTGGCTACCAACGGCACCCAGACGGACTAACTCAAAATTAGGAATACAGTCAACCGAGGGCAATTAATGCTTCAATCAGGATGTTGTCCTCAGAAAATCCAGCAACCATGTCAGACTCTCCCACCCCTCGGCAAATTTTGGCCAATCTACTGCCCTTTTTAGAAAAAGCTGCTGCCTATGCTCACACTATCCAAGCCAATATTGCAGCTCAACCTGATAAAGCTTTATATCCTGGTAATTTTTTTGCAGCAGCGTTGACCGATGCCGATTTATCGATTCAGACAATGGTCGAAGTTGCCCTCTTGGGCCTGTTTCCCCAGATTCGATTTTATGGTGAAGAATATGAGAGTTCCCACAACACCAAGTATTTCCGAGCCATTGATCTCGGTCCCGCTGGGGATTATCTCGTCACTCTTGACCCAGTGGATGGCACTAAGTTTTACGCGGATGGTCACGGGAATTATCAGATTATTCTCGGCATTCTCAATCACGATCATTTTGAGGCCGCGATCGCCCTCAGCCCCGCCTATGGCACTTACCTCTACTCCCTACGCGGGGAAGGCACGTATCGGGGCACCATTGGCTCACCTTTAGAAGCGTGCGATCGCCTCACCTTGCCCACTCCCCCCGATCGGATTTTCCTGGGTTGGGACATGGGCTACATAGCCGAACCGTTACGCGATCGCTACACCATTCTCGACATCAAGGCCGACTACTCCACCACCACCCAAGTGGACAACTTTCTCAATATTCTGGATGGCCGCTTCGCCAGTGCGGTGGTGCGGCGGGGCAAATTCATTGATGGGGGGGCGATCGCTTTTATGGCCCAAGAAGCCGGCTGCATTGTCACCACAGCGGCTGGTCAGCTCTTGCCCCCGCTGCACACCTGTGAGGACTATGCATGGCCCTCCCTGGTGATTTCTCGTTCTCAAGCCGTTCACGAGGATGTGTTGGGAGCGATCGCCGCCCAATAGAAACATTCCAGAAAACATCTCTAAAATATTTCTTATCAATCAGTCACTTAAACTAATGTAGCATTGACCCTTGGGCCACCCGATTGAATCCACCCACAACCCAAAACCTAACCCTTGCCACGCCCTAACTTCTGCTAAGTTTTCTAAAAAAATTAGATCATCAACAAACTTTCCCCTTGCTGCTTACCAAACGTCCCGTTCGGTGATAATCTGATGAGTGGCATTTTTGTTAAGACTTTCTTTAGAGCGGTGTGCAGCCGTGTTAGGTACAGAAGCGGTCATCTGGAGCGAGGCATGCCCCCGATGACTGTACCTAACCTCAGCGCACAGCGCTGTAAGTCCCTGCAAAGGCTGTAAACACGATAGGCGTAAGCATGGTCACCACAGCAGAGAAAACAAATATCGGCGTTATCTCCCAGGTTATTGGTCCCGTTTTGGACGTTAAGTTCTCCGGTGGACAAATGCCTCAAATTTATAACGCGCTCACGGTTACAGGAAAAAATCCAGCCGGAAACGACATTTCAGTGACATGTGAAGTGCAGCAGCTTCTTGGTGATAACCAAGTCCGGGCGGTTGCAATGAGTTCCACTGATGGTCTCGTGCGTGGCATGGAAGTAGTTGATACTGGAGCACCCATCAGTGTTCCCGTTGGAGCCACCACCCTTGGACGTATCTTTAATGTCTTGGGTGAACCCATTGACGAGAAAGGAGAGGTTTCCCAAGAAGCCACATCTCCGATTCACCGCCCTGCTCCCACCCTCACTGAGTTAGAGACGAAACCCGCCGTTTTTGAAACCGGGATTAAGGTTGTTGACCTGCTGGCCCCCTATCGTCGAGGTGGGAAGACAGGCTTATTCGGTGGTGCAGGGGTTGGCAAAACTGTTTTGATTCAGGAGTTAATCAACAATATCGCTCTCAAACACGGTGGTGTATCCGTGTTTGGCGGTGTGGGCGAACGAACTCGTGAAGGGAATGATCTTTACAACGAATTTATTGAGTCTGGTGTAATCAACGAAGAAGACATTGGTCAATCCAAAGTGGCGTTGGTTTACGGTCAGATGAACGAACCCCCCGGAGCGCGGATGCGAGTCGGGTTGTCCGCGTTGACGATGGCCGAGTATTTCCGGGATGTCAACAAACAGGACGTATTGCTGTTTATTGACAATATTTTCCGCTTTGTCCAGGCCGGTTCTGAGGTATCCGCTCTGTTAGGCCGGATGCCTTCTGCGGTCGGATATCAGCCGACCTTGGGAACTGATGTCGGTGATTTGCAAGAGCGGATTACGTCCACGACCGAGGGCTCGATCACTTCCATCCAAGCAGTTTACGTGCCTGCGGATGACTTGACCGACCCTGCTCCCGCGACCACCTTTGCTCACTTAGATGCAACCACGGTACTATCCCGTGCCCTGGCTTCCAAAGGAATCTATCCTGCGGTTGATCCGTTGAACTCCACCTCTACCATGCTTCAGCCTGCGGTTGTGGGTGGAGAGCATTACACCACTGCCCGTGCGGTTCAGTCCACCCTCCAGCGGTACAAGGAATTGCAGGACATCATTGCAATCTTGGGCTTGGATGAATTGTCCGAGGACGATCGGATCACAGTAGCTCGTGCCCGCAAGATTGAGAAGTTCTTGTCTCAACCTTTCTTCGTAGCTGAAGTGTTTACGGGGCTTTCGGGTAAGTATGTCACCCTAGAAGAGAGCATTAAGGGCTTCAACATGATTCTGAGCGGTGACTTGGATGATTTGCCTGAGCAAGCTTTTTACCTCAAGGGCAACATCGATGAGGTCATCGAGACGGCTGAGAAGATGAAGGCTGAGGGCTAAATTGATCGGAGGTCACTAGTACCTCTCGGCGGATGTTTGCCCACCCACTAGTGTAATCATCCTGCCCACGTCGTGGGCAAGATGTCTCCACTGCAACGTTGGGTTTATTGACTCCACAGACTACTAGTGACTTTAGCAGATCAAGCCAGCAACCATTCCACTGATGTGTGCTTAGGAACGCCAGTATTTGGCATTCTTGAGTCACTGTTCTATTTATTTCTCATAGACAAGAATTATGGCACTCACGGTTCGTGTTATTGCCCCAGATAAGACAGTCTGGGATGCAGACGCTGAGGAAGTGGTTCTTCCCAGCACCACTGGTCAGCTTGGCATTTTGGGAGGCCACGCCCCCTTGCTCACTGCTCTGGATACAGGAGTGATGAGAGTGCGGGAAGATAAGGAGTGGGTTCCCATTGCCCTGATGGGGGGATTCGCTGAAGTGGAGTCTGACGAAGTAACAGTCTTGGTGAACGGGGCTGAACGGGGCGACTCAATTGATTTGGATACAGCAAAAGCAGATTACGAAAAGGCAGAAGCCAGGGTCAATAGTGCCCCAAGTGACGATCGCCGTGAGGTGATTCAGGCGAATCGCGAGTTAAAGCAGGCGCGAGCACGGCTACAAGCGGCTGGCGGGATGGTTTAAGGCTGAAACTTTGCTGAATCGTCACTCATCGTTTTACAACGCTAAATTCTTCTGATAGCGTTAGATTTTGACAACATTAGATCCTGCAAAGGAAGGGTCACAGGGCGATGCCTTGTGACCCGTACTCTTTATACATACCAATAGTGAATTGGGAATCGATCCCTCATGAACTTCCTGTGAAGGCAACGTGAGGGAATTTGAGTTGTGCTTCCGGCATGGGACGATTTTTGCCACCCTCTTGCCAGTAGTTAATAATCTCTGTTGCCTGGTTCAGCAAGGCTACCCGATCAACCTCAGAAATCCAGTGTTTTGCTTCCAACTCATCTTTAAGCTCTTCCCAAGCATCCTTACGTGGCCAGAAGAAGTAGCGAGTTAGAGGACTTGTTCCCTTCCCGACAACCTGATCAACTGCGACTGCCACGTTGTCCTCTAACCAAAGCACTTTAAGAATAAATTTTGAAACCGCAGTCTCCAATTGACTTCCTCACTTACTAAGTG
>JBFRWC010000129.1:0-8401 GCA_051439365.1 Leptolyngbyaceae cyanobacterium | reverse complement strand
AGCCGAGGAGGGAAGTCCGGTCCTCCCCCTTAGCAAACTGCGGTATATGCACATCTCATTTTAAAGCCCAAAATCCGGCTTCACCCCCCTTAGTCTCCCCTTGCCAAGGCTACCGTGTACACGGTGGTCTTCAAGAAACCGTGGTTCTATTCAGAAGCTGTTGGATCAGTTGGGCTGTCTGGGTCGCCCCTGCTAAATCGAAGGCAACGGAGGTGGGTTGAAAGGTCAACAACTGTTCGATCGCCGTTGCCATTGTGGCACCGTCTAATTGATGGGCGGGTAACCTCTGCACTAAACCTAATTCGGCTAAACGGGTGGCCCGATAGGATTGCTCCCCTTCCGCATCTTCATCTCCTGGAATCACCAGGGCTGGCACCTGGGTTTGAATCAGGTCGAGGGCAGTGTTGTAACCACAGAGGCTGATGGAGGCACGGGCATGGCCCAAGACTGCCCGGAAGTTGGGGAGCCAACGATGGAGTTGAACGCCGGGTGTGTCTTGGGCTAGCGATTGGAGCGATCGCCATGCGGCCTCGTCTAAAAAGACCCCGGCCAGCACCACCAATTGGTAGCGGTCATTTAACCCCAACATTTGATAAGCCTGAATCACCGTTTCTAATAATTGTTGGCCCAAGCGTCCTCCCCCCGCTGAGACAACTAGGTAAGGGGGCGCTTCCGATGGCAATCCGGATGGGTCTGAGCGGGTCTGAGCTTGAGGCACAACAAACCCCGTATAATGGAGTGGAATTTTGAGTTTGAGGGTCGAGGGCAACATGGTCTCAAACGGGACAAACCCTGGATCACCGTGGACAAACACCGCATCAAAATAGGTATTCAGTAAAAGATGACTCAGGGTGCCTTTGACGATGGCTCCCTCTTGTTGGGGCGCTAAAATTTCTCGGAGACTACTAATCACCACTGGCGGTGAGTCGAGCGCCTGGGCTGCATCCAAAAAGGGTAAAATTTCCGGGATAAACAACAGCCGCCCCGCTGGAAAATGTTCAATCAACAGGGCTTGAGGTTGCCATTGCTCCAGAGCGCCAAGCAACTTCTGCTGACGCACCTGCATGGCTTCGGCTAAGGTGTAGCGATCGTCCAAGCTCTGGAGATCTTCTCCCGCCTGATCTAGGTTGACGGGAGGAAGTCGGATCAGGTCAATTCCCTCCGGCAGAGGAACGACTTCCGGCAAACTGCCCCCCAGAATCATCACCACATTCATCCCCTCTTTGAGGGCATGGGCGATCGCTTTCGACCGAATGTAATGGCCAATCCCAGACACATGCTGGCAATACATTAAAACCGTTGGCAATGGCTGATTTGAATTCATCGTGTTTGAATTGATTTTGAACTAATCAAGATTAAATCTAGTAAATTGCTCTGTCCTTAAGCTTTCAGAAACGTGGTATATAGATCTAGCCAAGCCTGCCGTTCTCGCTGGGGGGTGAGCTGGGCCGCCAGTTTCCGTCCTCCCTGAGAGAGATGTTGGGCTAAATCGGGGTCAGCCAGAATAGAGGCGATCGCCGCAGTGAGTTGCTCTGGCTGACGCGGCGGCACCAATAGCGCGTTTTCCCCGTGAGTCAGCACGTCCCGCATTCCCCCAACCTGGGTGGCGACAATGGGAACCCCCACAGCCGCCGCTTCTAGAACGGCATTGGGTAAACCCTCATTGTGGGAACATTGCACAAAAACTTGAAGCCCTAGCAAGTGGTTTAATAAATCCTGTCGGACTTTCACAAATCCAGTCAGTCGAGTTTCCGCTTCCAACTCTAGGGTTTGAAGCAACTCCAGCACGGTCTGGTATTCTTGCTTCTCTTCATCAGTGGCAGCACCGCCAATCAAGAGAAGCTGGCGACGCAGTTCAGGAGCGATCGCCTTGTAAGCATTAACCAACAGGGGTACAGCCTTTTTGGGATTAAACCGACCCACCGTTCCCACCACCCCTCGGTTCGCCTCAGTGGGCTGCCAGCTAGGGAAGCCGCTGCTGTCAATGCTGTTTAAGATCACCGAAGATCGCCCATCCATCTCAGCGATCGCCGTCACCGTTTCCAAAAGGTCTGACGCGACCGCCGTAATCCAAGTCGAGCGCTGAAGCACAATTTGGATAAACGGTAGGGCATTGGCCAACGCTAACCAACGCCCTGCATCTGACCCCCGAATACTGGCGATCACTGGACGACGACCCCGACTGGCAGCCAACAGGCAAGGATAAGCCATGGGTAAAAAGAAGCCGTGGAACAGATCAAAGCCAATCCGATCATCCAAAGCTTTGACCGTTTCACACAAATCGGTCATGGGATAGTCGGGGTTGATCGGTACCCAATGGACCTCAACCCCTTTCGCCAACAAATCCGGCGGCGTGGGCAGACGGATACCTCCCTTTTGCGGCACCACAATCTGAACCTGACACCCGGCCTCAGCTAAATAGGAGGCCAACCGCTCTGCCGAACGGCCCACCCCACCGAGGGTAGCGGGGAATTCGATGGTGACAAGACAAATTTTGGCGGCGGCAAAGGGGGAAATAGACATGGTGTTTTGGAGTGGCTTAGGATGATCAGGTGAAAGGTGGCAATTTTTTTGTTTTTTCAGGCGATCTAGTTGACCGACGCTTTCCAAATCTTAAAAAACTGGCAGATCTGTTGAGGAAGACTTGGCTTGTTCTTGGGGTAGGGAGTAATTCAATTGGTTAGCTAGCTGCTGGGCTTTAGCGCCAAGACGATAGGGTAATTGAATCGTCCGCCAAGCATCTGCTAGCTTGGCATCAATGGTGTGATGGGTTAAAAAATTAGGATCACCCAAGGCTTCAGCAGAGTGATCTCCTTGCTGCATGCGCTGCCCCTCATAGGGCTGGAGCAAATCGGTCACAAAGGGAAGGTGGAGAAATTGACAGAGTTGCTCCATTGTGGCGGCGGGATGGCGCACTAAATCCTCATAGCGGATGCGGTGGTAGCGTTCTGGTGGCAATTGATCAGCCAGTGCTAGGGCATTACGATGACTTTTAACCCAAATCTTTTCGGCCACTGGATAGGGATCGGGCTGTTCTTTGTTGGCAAGAGCCACGAGGTCTGCTTGCACAAAAGACTGGATGGCGGCGTAGGGATGACGGGTCAGATGAATATACTGGGCATCAGTAAAAATTTGCTCAGCCTGTTGCAATGCCGACCAATTCTTGGCATAGCTGGGGGACTTATCCACGAGACGGCGATCGCCCAACGGTTCCTGAAGTTGGCCATAGACTTGTTCAATCGTGAGCGACTGCTCAACCATCTGGGCAATTAGGACTGCACTGTGTTCCTTGTCCGCATCCATCAAGGTCATCAACGTTTGGGTTAATCCCTGCTGTAATTCCTCTGGTAATCGTTCTTGCCGCTCAGCCATTGAGCCAAAGCCCAGCAAATGCAACTCTGGCGGTGCAAATAACGCTGGATGCCCTGCCAACATTACCCGCAGCAGGGTTGACCCCGATCGCGGTGGGGACAGAATCAGGATAACGCCTGGAAGCAAAGCACAGCCATCACTCTGCTCAGAGCGAATCGGCACAAGTGGGGTAGAGGCCATAGATTAAGTGCTGGGATAAGAATGCTAGAACAAGAATTCTGGACAAAATGCATGATAGATCGTTTTGGGCCAGGGGAGACCCTTACGAATTGTGTTGTTGCCTACCCGTGAGTGAAAGGATGGGCAACTTAAACTCTCTAAAATAACAACCTAAGTATTGCTGCCTAAGGTATTACCAAGGAAAAATCGCGTGGGTTGCACTCCATCCCCCACTCTGATAGGTTGACTCTGGGCGATCGCTCCTAGCTCATGATCTGGGCAGCGATGTAGTGCCGCCCATTTCGTGTAACTCTCGTCAGATTAGGTGCCATGAGTGTCAAGGATAAGGTTCGGCTCAAGCCAATGGATGCGTTAGAGACGGTCGATTCTCACAGTTTTATCCAAGACTATGTACTCCAGCATAAACCTGTCTTAATCCGAGGAGTGGCCCAGGCGTGGCCTGCGTACAAAAAATGGACAGACTCAGCGTTTGTGGCCGAATATGGGACGTGCCAGACAATGGCTAGACGGGGTACCTCCTGGACAGTGGATGCGAAGATGTTCTCACTATCGGAATACCTTCAATACATGGAAACGACGACTGATGAGCGGCCTTACTATTTTTCCGAGTGGGATTTTGGCTCCGCCTGCCCTGAATTGATCCAAGATTATACCGTCCCGGATTATTTGGAAAACTGGCTCAGACGAGTGCCAGATGATCAGTTAACGGGTGATGAAGATCAGGCGCTCCGCTGGATTTACATTGGGGCTAAAAATACTGGCTCATCCATGCACCGAGATATCTGGGATACATCGGCTTGGAATACGGTCTTTACGGGCAAAAAAGAGTGGCTATTTTATGGGGCCGATCAAACTGAGAATGTATACGCTGGGGCTGTGGACGGTTTTAACCCTGATCTAGAGACCTATCCTAAGTTTCGGGAAGCTCAAGGATATACCTGTATTCAAGAGCCAGGGGATTTAGTGTATACGCCAAGTTTGTGGTGGCATCAGGTCCGCAATCTGGAAGCAGGCATATCGCTCACGGAAAATATGATTAATACGGCCAATATTGAGCGGGTGATTAAAAGCTTTATGGCGATCGCCAAAAAAAACAAGGCGACTCCTGATGCCGACCGACTAGACAACAGCTCAGGCAAAGCTTATTTCAATCTTTTGAAGGAATATATACCAGAAATTGAACAGGCGATCGCCAAAATCAAGGCTGATAAGCGTAAAACTAAAACAGAGACTGGTGGGGCTTCTGCCTAAGTTGAGGACGATTCAAATCAACTCGTAGGGTGTCGTTAGTGCTAGCGTCATGCACCGAGTGTGGAGCTTTGCTGACTATGATCTAGAGGACCAAAGTATGCCAATGAATGTGATCGTTAATATCTGGAAGCCAAACTATAAATTCAAATATTTACAAGGACACATTTCATTATCGATTCTGGATTCTGAAACCTCAGCCTATCACCTACAGATTAGTTGGTGTCCCAAAGACGAAGACGATATCACCCACCTCAACCCAGTTTGTCCACCGGAACTCTTAGAAAATTTGACCCATGATGAAGAGTGGGAAAGCCATGAGGTGGATCTGCAATACGCCATTGAGGGTTTGAATGCCCAAGCCATCCTGGATTGGTGGCAAACATTTCTGGAATCTGACCCAGACTACAACCTATACACGGTCAACTGTTCGACAGTAGTTTATTGGGCGTTGAAGCAAGGGGGAGTGAGCGATCGCCTTTCTCCCCAGATGCGTCAGCAATTTGATTCAGTCAGTTTATGGACTCCCTGGCTCATTTATCAAGTTGTACGGGGTGCGGGGCAGTGCATTAAGGGTGATGCCTGGGAACTGCTCTATCCAACTAATCAAAAAACTAGTCAAATGCCTTCCATGTGCTGGCATCACGGTTTCTTTCATGTTGCCTTACAAAGCCATCATCAAAGCCATCATCAAAGTCACGATCAAACCAACAACCTAACCAACCATAGCACCCATGAGGTGATGGTCATGTCTTCTCCTGATGCAGTGATTTGGGGCTATCCGGTTCAACTCGGACAAACCATCGCTGGTTCTCCCTCCCTATGTTCATGGCAAGACAACCTCTACATTGCCTTGAGAACTCATGACGATGGCCAAGATAATAGCCAAGGTAATAGCCAAGGTAATAGCCAAGATAACAGCCAAGATAACGGCCAACTCTATATCTGTGCGTCCACATCAGTCAACCCAGATGCGAGTACATCTTGGGGTGATTGTATCCCGATCCCAGGAGCCTATGCCGGGAGTTCCCCGTCACTCTGTGTTCATGGCGATCGCCTCTCTGTCGCTTACCAAAGTGCTGACAAGAGCCATGATGTGATTGTGACCACTTCGACGGATGGCATCCAGTGGAACTCTGGAATGAATCTAGGTCAAGCAAGCATCGGAACTCCCTCAATCTGTTCATTTCGAGGAACGTTGTATATTGCCTTCCAAGGAGATGAGCATCATCAACTCCTAGTCTGTGCGGCCCTCGATCAAGACGGGCCGCAATGGGGAGAACCGATCCTGATTGGCGATGAACCGATTGGAGGAACACCGACCCTTTGTGTCCATCGCGATCGGCTTTATCTGGCCTATCAGTCCTGCCATCCAAACCATAAGATTCTGATGCGCTCTTCCCAAGATGGGCTTCATTGGTCAGATGCTCAGCATATGATGATCTCGGCGATGGATAATGTTGCGCTGAGTTCTGTATTACAAGATATTTGCTTAACCTTTAGAGCCAGCGATCCTCAGGAGCAAGTGATGCTTGCTAGCTATTCTCAGATTCCTTAAAAGTTTGCCCCTTGCTTGGGGACAGATGAAATTCAGGAAGTTTTGCACCCATATTGGTCTTAGTCAGGCAGAGAGACCTTTCTGGTCTCCTACCTGTCGGCAATTGGAAATTCGGAACGAGATTAAGCCTTTTGGACAGATCGATCCACCTCGAAGGTCAATCGTCACAACGAAATTAGGCAGCGAGTAATTACCAAGAATGATGGTGAGGTACATGGTGTGACCTGGAGTGCTGCGGACGAGTTATCCCTCTCTCCTGCGCCGACAGAATCCTCCACAGCATCTTGGTAGGAGAAGAATAGCAGAGCTAAGAGGGCGAAATTGGTGGACACAGAGCCATGATTCAGCCAATAGTCCTGATCATGGCACACAGCCGCAATAGTCATTTTGTCGCTGAGCGTAAGCTGCGCTGGATGATGATGGGTTAGAGATCTTGCAGTTTCCTTCACCATCTTTTCGTTTGCATCATAGGGACAACCCTAACCAATCGTGCTGCCTAAGCATGATTAGTTCTAGACTTAGACATTTCAGAAATTGCATCAGTTTCAGAGTATCTTTGGTAAATCTACTCACATCCAATCACTATACTCCTTATTTTTTATATTAATTAAGTTAAATTCACTAAAAAGCAATAATCTTCCTAGAATACAAGTGGTGGATTACTCCTGGATTTTTTTTGTTACATCATTCAATCTTTAAACTCAGTATTTCCATAATAAGAGGTCATAAAGATGGGAGCGAGGGTAGAGACTTCTAGGTGTATTCCACATAGGGTTGTATTTGAGAGGCCACTCATTCAATCACTTTTATTTTTGTTTGTGGTGAACTTTACGCACCACCCATCCAGTACCTTTCGGAGCAAAGTTAAAAACCCATGACAACTCAATTCAACCAATTCCTCCCAGAAGAAGTCACTCTCTCAGTCCGGCTTGACAACAAAGGAAGATTGCAAGGAGACCCCAGTTACTTTGATGTCACGATCACGGGTGGGACATCTTTAGACGGTGTTTTTGATGGTTACTGTGTTGATACCGATCGTAGATTTGCCCTCAATACAGAGTTTACGGCTCAGGTCTACTCCACCTATCACGTTCCTGATGAACTCACTGGCCCTGGCAAAATTGAGTATCCTGAGAACTTCGACTTGGTCAACTGGATTATCAACAACTATCAAGCCGGAGTCACAGAAATTAATGGGGAAGTGGTAACGGCTGGGGATATCCAGCGGGCCATCTGGAGCTTGATCGATGATAGAAACTCCACTGGTGCTTTGGGAGAGTTTAGCCAAGAGCGGGCGGATGCTATCGCGGCAGCAGCTCAGGCGAATGGGGAAGATTTTGTTCCGGGTGCTGGGCAGAAGCTGGCAATTCTCTTCACCCCTGGACCAGCGGGCGACGACGGGCTTCCTAACCAACAGTGGTTAATCACATCCGTTGATGTTGACGATATCCTGCCCGAAGTGGGGACCATTGGCGATCGCGTTTGGTTCGACAACGACGGCGACGGCATTCAAGACGATGGCGAAGCTGGTATCAACGGCGTTACCGTGAAGCTCATCGATAAGGTTACGGGCGAAGTCGTTGCCACAGATGTGACTGAAGGTGACGGTAACTACCTATTTGAAGATGTGACCCCCGGTGATTACACGGTCATGGTTCATGAGGATACCCTGCCTGCTGGGGATTTTGTTCAAACGGGCGACCCCGATGCGGAACTAGACGGCATGTCCATGGTCACCGACTTCCCCGCTGGTGGGGAGAACCTAGAGCAAGATTTTGGGTATCAGCAGTTGGGGACCATTGGCGATCGCGTTTGGTTCGACAACGACGGCGACGGCATCCAAGATGATGGTGAAGCAGGCATCAACGGCGTTACCGTGAAGCTCATCGACAAGGTTACGGGCGAAATCGTCGCTACGGATGTGACCGCAGGTGACGGTAACTACCTATTTGAAGGGGTGACCCCTGGTGATTACACGGTCATGGTTCATGAGGATACCCTGCCTGCTGGGGATTTTGTTCAAACGGGCGACCCCGATGCGGA
>JBFRWC010000128.1:0-7689 GCA_051439365.1 Leptolyngbyaceae cyanobacterium | reverse complement strand
GAACCCCGCCGCTGGCGGGGTTCAGCCACGCAAATTAAATGGCGATCAGCTTACTGAACCTGGTTGACTGACAAGAATTGGAGCCTGGGCGCGGCAACCGCTCCCCTACAAGGGATTGGGACAATGTAGGGATCAGGTCTCCTGCCCCAAGGCCGGGACAAGGTTTTAGGCAGTTTTGTCAGTCAATCCGCTATTGAACAGGCGATCGCCCCTGTTTGAGATAAGCAAAGACACTTTTGTCGCCGATATCTTGGGGAATGGGTTGAAATGCTTTGCGGAGAACAAAGATCACCATCAAAACAGCCGCTAGATCAATGGCGCATGTGAGGATAAAATCCGGCACCATCTGGGTCAAATGTCCCAATAACACCAGGGGCGTTAATACCGTCAACCCCTTTGCTTCCAACCGATTAAAGCAAAAGGCTTCTTTGATGAAAATTCCGGTGAGGGCCGCGAACATAAAGCCAATCCCCCAGACAACTTGGGGGTTTTGGTAAATCGTCATCATCAACGGCTGCGGACGACTCACAAGGACAATCACGATAAAACAGAGCGTCCCGATCCCCCAAAATACTTGCAGGGTTCGATGGAGGGGAATCAGGTAGATATGAATCGTCCATAGGCTCACACCCAAGCCCAGGGAGAAGAGAGCATACAACGCGGTGAACCCCATCAACGTGGATGATGTCATCTCTAAGCCAGCCAGCATCACCGCCCCAATCGCGAGACAAAGCGCTGCTAACCCCAAGCCTGAACGATAGACTATCACCTCGCGGCGATCGCGCTGAGTAATCGTAAAATCCCCAAATTGGCCTTGATAGACCACTGGAGCATCGTTGGCACCATGCACTTGGTTAGGGTTCGCAGTATCCATAATCAGTTACTTCCGTGGTGTAATACACTTTATTAATGGTATCTTAGGCAAACCCTAAATCTGAAGGTGAAATTCAGTTGGTGAGAATCCACTCATCATCTCGTTGATTTCATCTATATTCATCCACTAGGTTCATCAACCTCAGTACCTGTACAAAATTAGTGACACAGCCCTCGGCAAACAATTTCGCCCACCTGCTGATTGTGTCTACTGATGACAGTCTACTGATGACACCTCATTCAGCCTCTTTAGATTAATCTAATTCGCCTAAACTTAGCCTAATTCGCCTACTGTTTAATTATTCTGTTGTTCAAGCACTGAAGAGAAATACATGGAGGCATCCCCAAACCGCAGCGTTTTCCTACAGTTTTTGCTCTTCGTGGATCGAAGACCGGCTTCTAATGAAAAGATTCGGCAGATTCGGCAGTATTTAGATCAACAGCAAGGATCGTCCACGATTGGGCTACAGGTCATTGATGTCGGTGAACAACCCTCACTGGTCGAGCATTTTAGGCTCGTGGCAACCCCCGCCCTGGTTAAAATCTACCCTGAGCCTCAGCAAGTTTTTACTGGAGAAAACTTGCTATTCCAGCTAGAAACATGGTGGCCGCGATGGCAGCAAATTCTGGCAGGAACGGCACCCGTGCTTCCTCTGGCCGATGATGATGACTTGGATGAACCTCAGGTTGCTTCGTCTTCCCATACCCCAATTGCCCATACCCGTGAACTGATTCAGCTATCAGATGAGCTGTTTCGAGCACAGCGGGAAAAGGAAAATCTAGAGGCTCAATTGCGATTCAAGGATCGCTTAATTTCGATGCTAGCCCATGATCTCCGCAATCCTCTAACGGCCCTATCCATTGCGCTGGAAACGTTAGAGATGGGCCATAACATCGATCCGGAGGTGCAAAGCAAGTTAAAACCTGAAATGCAAGCCCAGCTATTAAAGCACGCTCGGACCCAAACCAATGTGATTAATCGCATGATTACGGATGTGTTACAGGCAGCGCGGGGGAGCGATCGCAAATTTCAAATCCGACCTGTGGAGCTTGATCTTGCTTATCTATTTCGAGATATCCTCGACAGCCTCGACAGCCAGTTTAAAGCCAAGTCTCTACGAATCCAGACCGATATTCCCCAAGATTTGCCTCAAGCCTATGCGGACCCCGATCGAGTCCGCCAACTCCTGATCAATTTACTGGATAATGCCGCCAAGTACACCCCTGAAAGTGGGAATATCAGTGTTACCGCTTTACATCGAACCACCCAAACGATTCAAGTGAGCATTTGTGATAGTGGTCCCGGTATTCCCAAGGAAAACCAGGAGCACATCTTTGAAGATCAGTTTCGGCTCAAGCGGGACGAAGACACAGACGGCTACGGAATTGGGTTATCCCTTTGCCAACGGATTGTCCGTGCCCACTATGGCCAAATTTGGGTTGATTCAGCCATTGGTCAAGGCAGTTGTTTCCACTTCACCTTACCGGTTAGTTCCGCTTGGTTTGATTAACCAGATGCCCTTTGGGATTCCGGCCAAACGCGGGGTAGGCAAACGGGCCGCAACAAATAGATGGGTCGGAGAATCTGCCATACTGCCACAAACCAGCGCCGTGCCTGGAGGGTAGAATGGCCTCGATAGCGGCACACGATACCGGATTGGAGCCGCGACACTCCTATTTGATCGGGCATAGAAGAATTAGTGTCATCACCTTGGGCATTAGGCATCACCGACAGATTGCTGTGCAACGGGTTGGGTTGCCAACACGCTCGAATTTGTGCCACGACATCAGGTGTAACGTCCCGACCGACCAATGCAACAGTCCCAATTACGGGGCAGTGGTCTAATCCATGGGCACGGGTCATCATTTCACCCCCGCCCTGGATGCCTTGGGGATCAATCCAGAGAGGCCGACCCTGCTGCCAGACTTCTAGGTGCGATCGCCATTCTCCCCGGGTAAACCGTTCTCCCCCCATGGTCCGCCCCAAGCGAGCTATCTCCCATCCCAGCCAGACAGCATCCGGCTCCAACTCCACCCGTAAATGCTGTCGATATCGGGCACCATCAAACAGAATTAACTCTTGGGGCAACCATTCCAAACAGGCTCCTTGGCCCACCTTAATGTTCACTGTTTGCTCGGCAGTAACATCGGTTTTGCCATAGGCTTTACTAGCCGCTGGAGTGGTAATGAGGGCACGGGCATTGGGATGAGCTTGGAGAGAGAGGGAGAGGCGATCGCCTCCCACCATTCCCCCCGCCGTATGCACGATGACACTGTGGCACACCGATGGTCCTTCGGGATAAAACGGACGCTGCACCTTGAGGGGAGCAGTAGCATATCGATGCACAATCTGGGTCTGGGTCTGAGAGTTGGCCTGGGGGTTGGTCTGAGGGGTAGCGGGGAGTGTTTTTGATTGCTCTGGAAAGGGGGAACTCATCATCGGTGGAGCGATCGCCCCAAACTCCAGAGCTAATTCGCCCTGCCACCCGGTTGCCGCTGCTGTTTGATCACTACTTGTTTCCATCTTGCCAGACGGCCCGACCACCATAAGTTCCGATTACTCCATCCTGTTCACCTGAGATAACAAGCCATGTCTTATCCTGTTATCCCCGTGTTTAGAAATACCATGAAACCCGTAATCTTGGTTGATTCTAGTTTTGGTGGTCGATGATACGATCCCTACCCACAAAACCCTCTATAAATGAAGCCATTACACCCAATCATTAGTATCAGACTATTTCTTTAAGATTATGTCAGTTTCTACCGAACCCCAAATCCCTGGGCCGCAAATACCCGACAAATCAGCCAGCGAAGATTATCCATTGAGTGCTGTCCCCACAGAAGCCCGTAAGCCCTTCTGGTCCCTTTCCGTGCTGTTGATGGGATTTGCCCTCACCTCCACCACCTTATTTGCGGGAGGGGAGATCGGGCCGGTCTTTAGTTTTCCCCAACTCATCGGGGTCATTTTAATTGGCAATCTTATTCTTGGATGCTACTGTGCAGCGTTGGGCTACATCGCCGCCAAGAGCGGGTTAACGACTGTTCTAATGGCTCGATTTAGCTTTGGGAACGTCGGTTCTCGCTGGGTGGATTTCATCATGGGATTTACCCAAATTGGCTGGTATGCCTTCACCACAGCAGTCGTAGTCCAGATTTTACTCCAACTTTTTGGATTACCCAGTGAAGGATTTCTGTACACGATTTTGGTGATTTTCTTCAACTATGCCTTTTGTGCGACTGCCTATATCGGCTATCAAGCCATCGACTGGTTGAGTCGGCTGGCGGTTCCAGCGATGTTAATTTTGGTGGGGGTGAGTTTGGCGATCGCCTTCGGAGATTCTAGCAGCACCACCGTTGCCGCACCCACTGGAGATATGACAATGGGAGCAGCCCTTGCTGTCGTCATCGGGACATTTATTTCTGGTGGCACCCAAGCCACGAACTGGAGCCGCTTTGCCAACTCAGGGCGAAATGCAGTGATCTCCACCCTCTGTGCGTTTATGGCCGTGAATGGTATTTTGGTCTTTGCTGGAGCCTTCTGTACTCTGGTATACGGCTCAGAAGATCTGATTCAAGCGATGGCCACTCAAGGAATTTTGGCCGGAGGTGTCGTTTTGCTGATTCTCAACGTGTGGACCACCCAGGACAATACCATCTATGCCTTCTCCGTCGCGGGAGCGAATATGTTCCGTACCCGCAAACGCCACGCATTCGTTCTCGGCGGCTCCACCCTAGCTCTGGTCTTTACCCTTTCTGGCATTTATGATTTACTACCTAAGTATCTAGTTCTCTTAGGGACCGTGATTCCTCCCGTCGGTGGCATTATTATGGTGGACTTTTGGCTACGGCATCGTGGTCGCTTTCCTTCCCTCGATACCCCATTGCCTGCGCTAAACTGGGCTGGAGTCGTTGCCTATATCCTTGCCTCAGTGGTTGCTTACACCACAGGAGAGGCAGGTCTGGGGGTTGGTCCAGTGAATGGCATCATCACTGCAGCCGTGGTGTACGGTGCTTTATGCCGCATGGTCAAACAACCTAGACATTAAACCTAGGCATTAAGCCTAGGCATTAAAGACAATAAAAGACCCTTGGGGCACAAGGCCCAAGGGCTGGAGTTCCTGAAAATCGTCACTGTAGATATGATGGCAATTGATCCGGTTCCGTTACAAGGGGGAGTGACCCCCCATTTCAGCTTGTCTGGGGTGCTTCGGTGGCTGGGGTGCCGCGCTGACCAATCACCTTAGCCGGAACACCGACTGCGATCGCATACTCTGGAATCGACTTAGTGACAACGGCCCCAGCCCCGATAACACTGCCTTGGCCAATGGTCACCCCATCCACCACTCGTGCCCCCGTCCCCAACCAACAATCATCGCCAATGGTAACGCCCTTGCAACGACTACTCTGGTTACGAATTTTCTCGTTAGGGTCAGCAAAATTGTGATTGTTGGCGTAAATGCTGACATGGGAGGCAATCATACAGTCATTGCCAATAGTGACATTGCCACCTGAAATGCAGGTGTAGGGTCCAATGACAGTGTGTTCCCCGATAATGAGGCTACTGTCATGGTAGGTCCGCAGATTGACTCCACTGTCGAGGGAGACATTGCTGTGGATGTGGATGCTGCTGTTGCCACCAATGCGGCGAATACTGGCCCCTTGGCGAATGGTCACACTATCCCCTAGTTTGATGAAGGCAGGCACTTGAAACTCAACACCAGGATGAATTTGGACGTGCTGCCCAAATTCACCAAAGATATGACGGTAGGCCAATTGCCGCAGGGTGAATCCCCATGATAAAGGGATGTGGCTGCACAGGGTTGTAATGAGTTCCGTTTTGCTCATGATGCTACTTGTTTTTGAATCATTTCATACTGCTTTAACGTCCCTTGCTGATCGCGCTCGATTGCCAGTTGTAGGGCGGCCTCAAATTTTTGGGTGGCATCGTCCCACGTGTAGGAACTAGCCCTCGTGTATGCAGCTTGCGATCGCCGTTGCCACTCTACTTCATCTGCCTGAAAAACTTGGACAATAGCCGCTGCCATTGCTTCTGGGTCTTCCAGGGACACCAAAAACCCCACATCATCCGCCAATAACTCTGGGGCTGCGCCCACTGGGGTCCCAATCACAGGAGTCCGACAGGCCATCGCTTCCAAAATGGGCAACCCAAAGCCCTCCGTCCGGCTGGCAAATAACCACGCATCGCAGCTTGCATATACGTCCCGGATTTGCTCCTGGGTAGGCCGCTGGATATACTCTGCGTTGGGAGGGAGGGGAAATTCTGGGCTGGGATCACAGGGACCAAACACTCGAAGCTTGAGGTTGGGAATCGTTTGGCTGGCGATCGCCACCGCCTTTAGCGCCACATCACATCCTTTCCACAGCCCTCGTCCCTCTGTAGCATACATCATGCCCACCGTGGGAATCGATTGGCGCGATCGCGGTGGGGCGGTAAACTGCACCGTATCCACGGCATTCGGGACCAGAGACACAGTTGCATCTCCATAGATCTCACGAGCGATATCCACTAACCATTGAGCAATGGTAATTTTGTGCATGGGCAAAAACCAAGTCGCCTTCACTCGGTCCTTGGGCAAGTAGTCATGGATCTCATAGTGTTGGAGGAAATACGCCTTGCTGCCTTTGCTGGGTGACAGTTGGGCCACCCATTCTGCGGTTTCCCACCAAGTGGCGATCACCACATCCGCATCTGGTACATCTGAATCGACAACAGGACGCTCCCGCTCTAAAATACGGTGGTTGACCTCAAGCCCATCAAAATGGGACCCCTCCGAGGGGGGCGTTAAGGGTTTGAGGGTCCGTTCCAATAGGAGTGCCTTTAACCATTGTTTCCAAGTCAGTCGTCGTTGGGGCACAGACACGACAAAAACCTCATGCCCCCGCTGTTTTAAGCGCTCAGCATAAATTGCTAGGACTCGAATTCCCCCCGCTAGTCCAGCATGGGGCAACACAAATGTAATTTTCATTCTTTTTGTTTGCTTGCTCCAGAATGACCAAATTAAGATGGATGTATTGAGGTCTTGTATCCGCACATCAATACCTGTGCATTCAGACCTACGCATTTTAAGATCCGCGCACGGTACACCACAATGTTTTCCAAGCATTCACCGATAACGGTGAGTGGCGTACCGCAATCCGAGCGTGTTTACGAGCGGTCTGAATATTTCCACCCTTCAGTGCCCACCACACCCATTTTTGGTGCAGTGCACTCAAGGTGTCTTGATGATCCCCCCCTGTGGCGATCGCCTCTGGTTGCGGCAACCCCCGTCGCTGACAGGCTTCCATCACTGCCACACGGGCAGACTCTCGCTGCTCTTGACGTTTGAGATGGCCAATACTTTGGTGATGCATGCGATACAACAACAGCACATCTGGCAAGTTGGACAACCGTCCCACTTCACCGAGGCGTAAGAACAGGTCTAAGTCTTCAGCGTGTTTGGCATGGGGTGAATAGCCGCCAATTTCCAACACAGCCTCTCGCCTCAGCATGACCGCAGGATGACAAATGGTCCCCCCACGTCCCCTCAAGTGAGCTTGATCGATCGCTTCATGTTCAGTGAAATTAGACTGGCCATGTTTGTCTAAATCAGCAAATGAGCAAATTTTGTCGCCATCAGCATCAATGAGTTGGACCTGGCTACCAACCGCTACATAGTCGGGATGTTGCTGCAAAAAAGTGACTTGTTTAGCAAACCGCTCAGGACAAGCCACATCGTCCCCATCCATCCGGGCAATATAGTCACCTTTGGCACAAGCAAGACCCTCATTCAACACGGAAATCTGTCTCTTATACAC
>JBFRWC010000127.1:0-3257 GCA_051439365.1 Leptolyngbyaceae cyanobacterium | reverse complement strand
CCCCTAACCCAAGAGCAATTGCAAGTAGAAGCAACAGAATGGTGCACTATTCTACAAAATAAAGCTCAAGAAATTGCTGAAACCGAAATTGCGATCGCGCACGCGGAGGGCGAAGCAAAAACTGAGTTAATCGACCAGGTGACAGAACTTCAGGGAGAGCAAACGGGGATTATCGATCGAGTTAATGTCGTTCTAGATTCCTTGGAGCGCAAGGGTGGTGCCCCGGCTGTTTATCAACAATATATTGGTGCAGTAACGTCCCTTGATTTAGATGTTACCGATACCCAAGGGCTTAGCAGTCGATTAGTTGACTGGCTCAAGTCAGAGGAAGGGGGTATTCGTTGGGGGCTAAACATCATCCAGTTTTTGATCATTCTTGCGGTCAGCGCAGTAGCGGCTCGTGCCCTATCCAAAGTGGCTGAAACAGCCTTGAACCGAATTGAGGCTATTTCTAATTTATTCCGTGGCTTTTTAGTCAAGAGCACTAAACGTGCTGTTCTGATCATTGGTTTTTTGGTAGCCCTAACGTCTCTCGGGGTCAGTCTAGGTCCCCTGCTTGCAGTATTTGGTGGTTTAAGTTTTATTCTGGCATTTTCACTGCAAAGCAATTTGGGTAATTTTGCTAGTGGTCTTATGTTGCTCGTGTATAAACCATTTGATGTTGGCGATAAAGTACAGATTCCTGGAAGCCCCGATAAAGGGTTTGTTCGCTCTATTACACTGGCTAACACGTCATTTGACCACTACACTGGGAAGATTATTACGATCCCCAATTCAGACGTATGGGGATCTAGAATCGAAAAGCTTCTGCCGGGAGATGATCGATTACTTGAGTTTGTTTTCCCCATTAGTTCTAACGATGATGCCCGTATTATCAAAGCGGCCTGGGAGAAAGCATCGGGAGACCATCCAGGAATTCTTAAAGATAAATGGTGCATGAGTGTACCTTTTATCAGTCCTAAGAGCGGAGGTCTAATGTATTGGTGCGGTGGTTGGGCGTTGCAAAAAGGTTTCTGGACTGTTTATGAAGATATCTTTTTGAGCATGAGAGATGACTTACAGAAAGCTGGCATTGCCTTTGGAATTGATAAACATGAAAGCTCAATCCATTTTGTCAGCGATTCGCAACTATCGTCATCTGAACTACTCAGCAGGCTAACTGGTTCAGATGACATTAACCCAGAAACAGATGCGATAACTTCTGAGTCAAAGACTGTCGGCCAAGGGACAGAGGGATTAGTTGAACCAGACGATATTGATATTTAACTGGCTTTGTTGCAAGTTGTCGAGTTCCACGAAAAGTGGGTGTGCGAGATTTTCTCTCTAAACCGTGATAACGGGGGACGAGAGACAAAGCGAAGAACCTTGACAACTAGATGGGCTGCACTGGAACAGCTTGCTAAACGTGCAATGAGATGTGTCCGCTCACAAACATCACCCTCCATCATGGAAGCGATCGCCCCCACAACACTCTTAAGTAACCAACACGCTCCACACACCCAAAGTCCACCACTGCGAACGAAAGTCGATTATCGAACTCTTATTCCACAAAATATCCCCAAAATCTGCACAGCGAAGTAGAATCTTTAGCCTGGATCACTTAGCTGAGAATCCCCAACCATTTATAGCGCAGGTCATCAGCTTGTGTCGTGTGCAAATTTAACTCATATCATCTTGTTCACGCACGACACAAGCATCTCCACTCCAAGCAAAACTCTGCGTTCAACATTCAACCGATTCACACCAAAATCACGGTGGCCCCAAAGCAAAATCCAAACGCGATCGCATCTCTCCCGTCACCCATTCCAATACCCCATCCCCAACCAGCGGCAAGAAGCTAGCAATTAGAGTGGCGATCGCCTCAGCCGGAGCGATCGCTAAAATCGCCTCAACCTCCGACTCTGAATAGGTTTCAACAATCGTCTGAAATTCTTCATGGGCTTCATAGGCCCCGATGTCACCTTGAAGCAACTGCTCTGCCAATTGAGGTAGATAGGTGGTCGCCAAAAATAGAGCGTCATCTGGCAACTCAGCTAGTTTAGTTTTGCTATTTAGATTTTGATATAGCAATTCTAAACTTCGCCGTACCGCTCGGAAACCACCTGGGTCCAGGTCTTTGGCTATTTGGCTAATACGGCCCTTGCTGCGGCCTACTTGGGTGGCGATCGCCTCAATGGTGGCATCCTCCCCAGCAGCAATCTGGGCATACAGAACTTCGATAAGGCTGTGCTGAACTTGGACGGCTTTAGGGGCCGCTTCCGCACACAGTCGGACCACGGGTACCGTTTCCACCTGGCAACCGGGGAAGGCCCGTTTAATCGCTTCCACCATGCCCCTGTCTAGTTGGTCACTGAGGATGTACCACTCCAATTCCGCTTCAGCTCGGTGCTGTGCCCTCAACCGGAAGCCATCTTGCATCAGTTCATGGATCTGTCCCTGGCGTTGCCATGCCCAGAAGCCCCCCGATGCCTCCTCAATGGTGTGGGCCTGTCCAGTCATGAGGTAATACTCGGTGAGTTTGGCCCCCAGGTTGGGAGTGGCGATCGCCACAGATATAAGCGTTGAGCAGTCTTTAAACCGGTTGCTGCCCCGGTTGTCGTTAAAGCAATAGCCGGTGATAAGGTTGGGAATGTCTTGGTACGTATCCAAATACTTGCGATAGTCCAACAGCCCGACTTTTGCCTCTGGCTCTGGCTCTCCCATGGCCTTTCTCGATTCCGTACATAATCTATGGGCGATCGCCTCCACCAGCTTCACCGTGCGTTGCTGGATGTCGTACTGCCCTTGGCGGACCAGAGTACCCTCAGCAGTGAGGGAGGCCCGACTGGCACAGGTTTTGCCCAGTCCCTGCACCACCTTAATTTTGAGGTTAGGGTAGCTGGGGCGTATTAGGTGACAATTAAACTGGCGGGTGACGACAACTATTTTGGCGGGTAGTACGAAATCACCACCGCCCCAACATTCAACGTAGCAACAGACACTAAAGAGATCTCCAGTCGAGACAAAGGAGACATCAGCGGTGTCTATCAAGTCATACCAAGTCAAGATGTATATGAATGACAGAGATGAAGGTGTCAGCCAAACTCAGTCCGCTAAAATGGCCAATATTTCAGACCGCAGTGCTCAACGCATTGAGGCCGGAAGTCATCAGACCCAACGCGGCAAACCTCGTAATTGGCGGACCCGCCGTGACCCGCTGGAAACCGTATGGGCCTCAGAGTTGGAGCCCATGTTACGGGATGAACCCCGCCTTAAAC
>JBFRWC010000126.1:0-4220 GCA_051439365.1 Leptolyngbyaceae cyanobacterium | reverse complement strand
ACTGACAAAAATTGGGGCTTGGGCGCGGAAACCGCTCCCCTACAAGGGATTGGGACAATGTAGGGGGCAGGTCTCCTGACCCAAGGCAGGGACAAGGTTTTAGGCAGTTTTGTCAGTCAATCAGGGTGCGTTGTCACGCACCCTACTGTTGTGTTGATCAAATGGCGACAAGAAACACCCTCAAGCTCCCACACCTTCCCTCTCTAGCTCCCGTTACAGGGCCTCTGCCCACTCAAATTTCTTGAAGTTTTGTTAGGGTAGAGGGAACACTGTAGTAAAACTATGGATACGGTAGGTTTTTCTTCTCCAAGGATGTGATCGTTTCCGTAAAAATTCGGGAATGCTATCAATCTGGGCGGATAAAGAGCAAAACCTCTCTGCTGTATCGCTACTGGGTTCAGGCTGGGTTTGGGAGTTGATGGCATGATAAAACGACGGATGGTATGGGTGTTGGGCGTGTTAACCTTGACACTCGCCCTGATGATTGGGACAGTTCACTCGTGGAGTCCTAGCTGGAGTCAATCCGTCTCTGTTGCTGGCCTTGATGGCCTTGATGGAGGTAGTGTTGCCTACGATGGCGAAGGCGAGGGAACCACCAATGCCTTCGACGATATTGTGGGTAATGCGGAGGTGTTGCCGGGGTTGTTCACCTTGTATCGCGATCGCGACAGCGATCAGGTTTATCTAGAACTAACTCCCCACCAACTGAATCGTAACTTTATCAGTATCACCACCCTCAACTCTGGACTAGGGGAATTCCTCTACCGAGGGCTACCGTTGGGCGAATTTTTGTTTCAATTTCGCAAACGGCGAGATTCGATTCAGGTGGTGGTCCCCAATATTTACTTCCAAACGGATGTAGATGATCCCCAACGTCGCTCGGTGGAGCGATCGTTTAGTGATTCTACCATCGCCTCTCTGCCAATTCTCAGTACCCATCCGGAGCGGGATACTTACTTAATTGATTGGACTGCTGTTTTGACCGGAGGGCAGGAACTGAGCGGATTTGTGTCTGCCATCGGTTTGCTCCTGGGGGGATATAGCCCTGATCCCAGTATTTCTTATCTCAACACGGTCAAGGCATTCCCGCAAAATATTGAAATTGACGCGGTCTACGGGTTTTCTGGCGGAGGCTTTGGTGAAGGCTTGTTTTCTCTGCTGAACTTGTCTACGCTTCCCGATACCCGCGCCTTTGACCTCAATGTCCACTTTAGTTTGGCGGAGTTGCCGACCAACAACGGCTATCAACCCCGGATTGCTGATGAACGGATTGGCTATTTTATCACTGCCTACAAAAACTTATCTCAGGCCAACCGCAATGATTTGTTTGTGCGGTATGTGAACCGCTGGCATCTGGAGAAAGCGGACCCGGATGCGCCCCTCTCGCTGCCGAAGGAGCCGATTGTGTTCTGGATTGAAAATACGGTGCCGCTGGAGTATCGGGAGGCGATTCGGGAGGGGATTTTGGCTTGGAATCGAGCGTTTGAAACCGCTGGATTTGTCCATGCTATCGAAGCCCGTCAAATGCCGGATGATGCGGACTGGGACCCGGCAGATGTGCGGTACAACACGATTCGCTGGACCAACTCGCTCGACTTTTTTGCGGCTTTGGGGATTCATCGCACCAACCCCCTGACGGGCCAAATTCTGGATGCGGATGTGATTATTGATGCCACCATTTTGCAACTGATTAAAAACGGGGAAGGCTTTTTGGCCAGCCAACTCCAGCAGCAAGGTCTCAATTTGCAACATGCGCCTTCAGCTTGTGAACAGGCATTGCAGCGACCCTATCTCCAATGGTTGGCCCTCCAACAAACGGGGCAGTTGAGCCGGGACGCGATCGCCCCCCGCTTCAATCCGTCTCCCTCATCCCTGGAATCGATACTGGGTGAGCGATCGCCCCTCAATCCCCTCACGGTTGATTCTGACTATTGCTTTGGCTTAGAGGTGGCCAACAATGCCGCAATGGGTGCCATGGCCTTGACCACGATTCACAACAATTTGCCCAGTGGCGAGGTGATGGAAACGTTTGTGAATCAATATTTGACCTATCTCACCGCCCATGAAGTCGGTCATGCCTTGGGCCTGCGACACAATTTTCGCGGCAGTACCATGCTCTCTCCAGAGGAATTGAATGATGTGACCATTACCCGCGATCGCGGCTTAACGGCATCGGTGATGGATTATACCCCCGTGAATTTGGCTCCCATTGGCACCGAGCAGGGAGACTTTTTCTCCGTCACCGTTGGTCCCTATGACCAGTGGGTGATTGAGTATGGTTATCGGCCATCGGGGGCGGTGACACCCATCCAAGAGCGGGAGATGCTAGAGGCGATCGCCCGACGCGCCCCGGAAGCTGGACTCTCCTACGCCCCGGATGAAGATGCTTTCGATTTTTACAATCCGGAGGCAGTGCGTTGGGATATGAGTAGCGATCCGTTGCAGTATTCCCAGTGGCAGATGGATACGGCGCGACAGTTGTGGGACAAGCTCCATTTCCGCTATCCCATTGCTGGAGAGAGTTATAGCGAATTGCGCGATCGCTTTGATTTGGTCTTTTTCCACTATCTTCGCAATGCGATGACCGCGACCCGATACATTGGGGGTCAGGTGTTTAACCGCGATCGTCGGGGGGATCCAGGAGGACGCTTGCCGTTTGAACTGGTGCCGCTGGAGAAACAACGGCAAGCTCTAGAAGTCGTCCAACACTATGTCTTTGACCAAGAAGCCTTTGACTTTGCCCCCGCGCTCATTAGTCAATTGGCTCCATCCCGCTGGTTCCATTGGGGCAGTTTCCCGGCGGTGTCCCGGTTGGATTACCCCATTTACGATACGGTATCGTTTTTGCAGAGCATTGTCCTGACGGATTTACTCTCGGCGGATCGGCTGGTGCGCCTACGGGATGCGGCCCTCAGCTACGGTAATGATGCCGTCTTGTCTCTGCCAGAACTATTGGATACGGTGCAGCGAGGAGTTTGGTCCGAACTCTTTGCTGAGAATGATAGGCTGACGGATATCTCTAGTCTGCGGCGATCGCTCCAGCGACAGCATGTGGACATTCTCTCGTTAATTTTGCTGGGCAGCGGTGATGCCTTGAATGACCCGGCCATTTCTTTCACTGATTTTATTGCTGCTATCCAAACCATTGAGGCTCCGGAGGATGCCAGGGTGTTGGCGCGGTATCAGTTACGGGTGTTGGGCGATCGCATTCAAAAGGTGTTGCGTCAGCACGACGACTTGGATATTCTCACGAGGGCACATTTGGAAGATACGGGCGATCGCATTGCCAAGGTGCTCAATGCTCCGGTGTAGGCTCACCCTGAGCAAGGGGGGTGAAGAGCGGTCAGTCAACATCAAGGAGATCAGTCAACATCAACAATGGTTGCAACGACGATTTCAGCAGCAAACAGTCAACAATCTGGGGAGAAGCGGGTGGTTCTCCACGATTTAACCTGGCAAGGTTATCAACAAATTCTTCATGCTTTGCCTGAAAGTCGTGCAGCCCAATTAACCTATAGTGGTGGCACTTTGGAAATTACCATGCCTTTAGAGGATCATGAATATGCCAGTGAGTTGATCGGTCTCTTCATCCGTATCCTGGTGGGGGAAATGGGCTTAAAGCTGAAATCAATGCGATCGACCACCCTAGATAGAGAAGACTTAGATCGAGGGGCCGAACCCGATAATGCTTACTATATTCAGAACCAGCCTATCGTTGCAGGCCGTAACGTTAACTTAGCCCATGATCCACCTCCAGATTTAGTGGTTGAAGTTGATATTACTCATTCGGATATTGATAAAAATCAACTTTATGCAGCAATGGGGGTGCCGGAGTTTTGGCGATATAACGGACAGGTATGGTTTATTTATCAGCTCCAGGGGAACACCTATCAAGAATGTAATCGCAGTCCTTCATTGCCAATGGTTGAAAAAGACGATCTGTACTCCTTCCTGCAACAGGCACAACAGGATGAAATTGAAGCTGAACAAAACTTTCGACAGCTTATTAGAGAAAAAGTACTTCGAGAGAAATATAGTTAAGGGACTTGCTCAAAAATAAAAGGCTCAATCCCTGTTTCAGGGAGATCTAGCCTCGTGTCTGATTATCCGTCATCATAGAGCGTGAAAACGTGAACGGGGTGCAGGTATGGTGACGCTAACGACGCTGATTGACAATGAAAAATGCTATGCGTTGATCCGTCAACACCTCTGGCCAGAAG
>JBFRWC010000125.1:0-16844 GCA_051439365.1 Leptolyngbyaceae cyanobacterium | reverse complement strand
CGGATGGGGTGGTAGGCTCAATCGCGCTGGCTTCAGGGTGAGGGATAGCCCAGAACCCCGGCTTCTTCAAGAAGCCGGGGTTCTAACGGCAGCTTATTTCAGTGACATGGGGGATGGGCGGATGGTTTCACTTGCTTCCCATCAACTGCTCAATGACGGCATGAACCGCATTACGGGTCAACTTTTCTGCGCCCAAATCCAGAGCATCTAAGGTAGCATGAGCCAGAGCCAGGGGAATTTGGCAGAAGTTACGGGTTGGCCCCTTGGCTAGAGATTGGGTATAAGCATCGGCTAGTGTCAAATTGCGACGAGCATAGTCGCGAATATCTTGAGCGTGCCAGCCATCGGGGAAAAAGCTGACCCCTCGCTCCAAGTCATCTTTGTAATTTCGGGCAATATTCACCGCCTGTAACCCCCGGCCAAAGCCGATCGCCTGGGCGCGGTTGGTTTGGGTTCCGTCATACCAAGCCCAGAGGTCGGACAAGAGTAATCCCACAGCTCCCGCTACGCTAAAAGTATATTGGTTTAATTCGGCTTCGGTGCGAATGGTCCAGTTCCGCTCCGCCCAATAGGCCATCCGATCGGCCATTGCGGCGGTTGCATCCCAAATCCGGGGGGCAATGGTATCGGGAGCCAACAAGGCCCACTCGCCAATGCGAAGGCTGACATCGGGGAGGCGATCGCGCTCAGTTTCTAGTCCCAGGGCAAAATCTTGGGGTTTGGAGGTGTCCACACTAGCCTGCAAGTTGAGGCTGAGCGATCGCAACAACCGTGCTTTCGTGCCATTATCTAGTGTTTCGTGATCCTCAATTTCATCAATCGCCCGCATCAGTAAATAGGCCGAGGCCACCGCATCCATCAATCCTGGGGGTAACTGACTAATGGGAATATAAAAAGTGCGGCTCGTTTCCCGCAAAACCTCAAGGGCATCTGTGCAACAATCCATCCAGCTAACTCCTCAGACCAACTTGAGCTAGAGTGTATAACGCAAGTGGTCTATAACACCAGACTCGCAATGAACAAAATAGCACTTTTTCTCTTTTACAAGAGTAAGCTGAGGCCAGTCTGAAAAGCGGCAGGGTGGACTATCAGAAAAACCAGCCGTAGCTATGTAAGCCCTTTCCGAGAAGATTGACCCCGAGATAACAAACCCAAACCACAACAAACCCAGATGCCGCTAGGATAGCAGGCCGACGACCTTGCCAACCTTTGGTGATACGAGCATGGAGATAGGCGGCAAACACCAACCAGGTAATCAATGCCCAGGTTTCCTTCGGGTCCCAGCTCCAGTACGTACCCCAGGCTTCGTTGGCCCATACCCCACCCGCAATGATACCGATAGTCAGTAGAGGAAAACCAAGGCCAATCATGCGGTAGCTAATGTTGTCCAAAGTGTCGGCCAACCCCAAAGTTTCAAAGGTCAGGGGGTTGGAGGGTGGCGTGGGGATGGCCGGGAGGGTGGCAGTTGATGCTGTCGCCGATGTAGTTGTAGCCATTGCCACTTCAGTCGTAGCTGCGGCAACTCCAAGGGGCAGGGCAGCGCCTAGTTTATCACGGTCAGTGGCGATCGCCCCTCCAACTGCGACTCCGTCCTGATGTTCACGCTCACCTGTCACGTTCCCAGGTTCACCCGCCCGCCGTAAGCGAAAGGCTCCGGTGCCATAGGAACTCCCCCGTAACACCACATCCTGACCTCTGGTGACAATCAAGAAAGCGATCGCCAACAGTGCCCCTACCATCAGGGCCGCATAGCTCAGCAGCATCACGCTCACGTGCATCATCAGCCAATTGGATTTGAGTGCAGGGACTAGCGGTTCCGACACTTGCATTTGATCAGGAAGAGACAACGCGGCAAAGGCGGTAATCCCCATTGCCACTGGAGCCGTTACGGTTCCTACGAAACGACTCTGGCTCATATTTTCGGCCAACAAATGTACGGCGGTGATGCCCCAAGCGACGAAGAATAGGGACTCGTACAGATTACTGAGGGGAAAATACCCAGCTTCCAGCCAGCGGGCACCCAACAACGTCGCCATACAAAGATTGGCGATCGCCATCCCAGTCGTTCCCAAGGAGGGCAATAACGTGGCTTGCGGAAACGCCGCTCCCCCCCAGTACACCAACATGGCTAAAAATAAGATGGCAAAGGATGCATTATCTAACCACCCCTGCAATGTCACCAGATCCATATCAAAATCTTTCCTCAAAAACCATTGTTATCGACAAAGCCTTTCCTATTCTAACGTTAACGGCTGCTGGCATTGGTGTTAACCGCTCAAGATGTGGCTACAGATCAGCGATGAGTTCAATGCCAAAGGAGAGGAGCGATCAGGAGATGCGCGATCAACCGTGAGGAGAAACAGGCTCAGGCTAGATGTAGTACATGACGTTGGCATTTTGCCGCACATCTCGCATTTCTACTAAATTCTTGAGTGAATATTGACTCAACGTGGCTTCCAGTTTCTGTTGTCCTTCGGTCCACACTTCTTGGATGACGACACACTCGATGGTGGATGACAGAGAGGATGATTGAGGTGCGTGGGTCTCGTTGATTTTGCCATCAATACAGTGGATGACATCTAAGACAGAAATACAGGTGGGTTCACGGGCCAGCAAGTAGCCCCCATTCACCCCCCGTTGACTCCGGATCAATCCTCCTCGCTTTAGGGTTGCCAGGAGTTGCTCCAGATAGCGATCGGGGATGTGCTGACGTTGAGCCAACTGACGACTTTGTAGGGGTTGACCACTGGCGTATGCGATCGCCAATTCCACTAAGGCACAAAGGGCATACTCATGTTTACAACTTAACGTAAAGGGCATGGGCGATCGCCGCACATCGACGGCACGAAGCATCACAAAAAGGCATCATAAATTTGTCACAGCACAACCAAAACCCCAGAATCTTGAAAAATCCTGGGATTAGCGCTTGTTCTGATCAGTTTCGGCAGACTTAAGCTACCAGTGTTTCCAAACTTACAGGAGTTTGTGCCTCGACCACAGCGGTTAATCGGGCACGGGGATCATTCTCAACGCGAGTAACCGTGACCGTTTGGCCGGGGTATAGCTGGGTGGCGATCGCCTCCAAATCCCCTTTCACCGCTGCAAATGCTTCATCCGTGTTGGGCGCATTGAGGCGATCGTTCGAGATATAGAGAAACTTGTGGCCCTCTAGCTTGATATCCACCCGCTTATCCGACTCCAACAACTGGCCAAACGCCGCCGTAGACTTGACCAAACTCAAAATCCGCTCCTGAGGTGTTCCCGCTTCTGCCACCTTCCGCTGGGCATACAACCCAAACTGGCCCTCCCCATGATCCATCGCATAGTTAGTCTCATAGGCAATCAACATCACCCCCGGTCCCCCTGGCACATGGCTATAATCCGCCACATCTAGCAGCACCCCGTCTAGTTTGCGATGCTTAATCCAGTCTTGGAAAATGTCGATGAAGATAGCTTCGTTCTCCACCTGAGTATTAGGGGTAGCGAAAAACTTGACACAAAATCGTTCAGGATTCATTATTGTCCATCAAAAATTAAAACTCTAAAGAATAAAGGCTCTGATTCTAGGTTACATCGGAGCCAGAGCCTCCCTGGTCGGTTCCCAGCCAGAGGCTAGGAACCCGTTGGGCTAATTGGGAATCCAGGGTAAAATGACTGATCTATTCAGACCGTTCTATTTAGACCGTTTGCACTTCTCGATCGATCAACCACTTCTTAAAGCCAGCGGGGCTGGTAATGCCAGATTGCAACATCCGCGCATTGCACTCGTGGGCCGCTTCGATAAACAAACGAGATTCTTCGATGATCTCTCTCGCTCGGTCCAACGTGACCGCCTCGTCTCGCTGGTCATAGCCCTTAAACAGGTAGCTGGCGAACTTGCCCTTGGCAAAGGGATCAAAGAAAAGCTGGGTCTCGTAAAAGTTGGTCTGGAACGATTCCACAATCACAGCGGGATCTTCAGAAATATCGATATCACAGACCTTGAGTAAGCCATGAGCCGCTTTCAGCATGGCTTCCAGAGCTTTATCTGCCGCTGCTTTGACATTGCCATTGGCGGGTTGTTCTTCCAACAGCAAGGTGGCATCAAAGTAGATACTTTCAGCCTTGGCAACCCCAAAATCCGTCAGGGTCACGACCTCACCCGCACATTCACCGATACCGATGTCGCCAATGGTGTACTCACGGGAATCGGCCCAATCCCGGTAAAACTCCTTGTTGGTTTCGTAATCGGGGATCTCCGTAAAGGGCTTCACTCGGTCTTTGATGGTTTTCTTCCCTAGCCGATGGACAAACGCCGGGAATTTTTCGCCATCTTGCCGTTCTGACAAATAGGTATCGATCAAAAATTCCACCACATCAGGGACGCGCTTGGAGGGAATCACCCCAAGGGACTGACCATACTGAGCGGCATTATTAGCCCACTCGCCGCCTAGGACTAGGTGGAAGTGAGGCACTCGGCGCTGTCCCACTAAACGACTGGCTCCGTAAAATCCGATCTCGGCGACAGTGTGCTGACTGCAAGAGTTGAAGCAGCCGCTGGCTTTGATCCGAATATCCCGCAGAGAGACATCATACTGCCATTGCTTTTCCGTCAACCGCTGCCGCAATTCTGCTGCCAAACCACGGGAACTGGAGATCCCCAGTTTGCAGGTATCCGTACCAGGACAAGCGGTGATGTCAATAATGGACTCGGCTCCTGCTTCATGCAGGTTGATGGCTTTCAGGGCCAAGTAAAGTCCTGGTAAATCAGCCTCGTGAATCCAGCGCAGCAGAATGTTTTGCTCAACGGTGGTCCGGGCGGCACCAGGAGTGAACTTGCGGACAATGGTGGCCAAATCTCGCATTTGCTGAGCGGTGAGGTCGCCCAAGGGCAGAGCCAACGTTACGCTAGCAAAGCCCTCTTGACGTTGGTAATAAACGTTGGAGTCTTTCCACTTTTGGAAGTCTGCCGCTGCATCGCCTAAGTCAATGTTCTCCCCTTTTGTGACAGGTTCGGGCGCTGGTTTCTCTTCGTAAGATTGAATATTGCTGAGCCATTGATGCCACTCTGGGTCATTCTCTAGGATAGCTCGTTCTTCTTTAACCAAACGACGGAATTCATCAATGCCTAGTTTGGAGACCAAGAACTTAATGCGGGCTTTGTTGCGGTTCTTCTTTTCCCCTAGACGGGCATAAACCCGGGCGATCGCTTGCGACAACGGCAACAACTCCTCTGGCAGCACAAACTCATCAAACAGCTTGGCTAAGAAGGGAACGGCTCCTAAACCACCGCCCACATACATTTCAAACCCTTCTTTTTCTTCACCATCCACCACCGTTTTCTTGGCAATCAAGCCTAAGTCATGCATGGAGGTGAGACCACAGGGATGCTGACTACAACCAGAGAAAGCAATTTTGAACTTACGGCCAAAATCCTGTACATCTTTGTGGCCCAGGAAATACTGAGCCGTTTCGTTGGCATAGCCCGTGACATCAAAGACCTCATCCCGGCAGACTCCCGCGAGAGGGCAAGCAGTGACGTTCCGCACCGAGTTCCCACAGGCTTCACGGGTGGTAATCCCCACCGAGGCCAGCCGCCGATGCATATCAGGAATATCCTCCATTTTCAAGAAGTGGAGTTGAATATCCTGACGGGTGGTGATGTGGATGATGCAATCGGAATATTCCTCGGCGATATCTGCTAACACATCCATTTGCTCAGCGGTCATACCCCCATAGGGCAACTTAATCCGCTGCATCCCCGGTGCTTGCCATTTGGTGTCCGGTCCTTTGGTTAGTTCCGGTTGGGGAAATGGAATAGTCTGTGACTGCTCACCGTCATGGCGATAGCCGTTGTCATATCGTTGACCATAGGCTCCCCGACGCAACCGCAGTTCGGCAAATACCTTTTCATCGAGTTTGTCCTGCACCCGCAACGCCATTTGGTTCTCGAAGGTGTCGATCTCCTCCGCCAAGTGCGCAGGCATCTTATCCGCCAAAACTTGTTTCCAAGTCACCCCTTGTTGCTCAGTTGTCATCCTATTTCCTCTTGCTGCTCCAGAATCGAGTGGATGGGTAGGCTTACCCTGTCGTAAACCACCACACCCCTTTAATGCACATAAGTTCTGATTATTGTTACACAAACCCCGGTACTCCGATTGGGTTTTAGGGTTTTGTTATGGTTGCCCCCACCATATCAAGGGACTGGGAGCACTAGCATTCTAAAGGAGATGCCGCCCAAATGGGCCTGTTCAAAAGGGTTTTATAAGAATTGTTGAGCTGAATGGACCATCGTGTTAACAAGAGATTTGCCAGAGTGCTAGTTTTAAGATTCTCGGATCACGGAATCGGTTAACGCCAGGAAGAACGATGAAACGACGACACCTTTGCCAGTATTTAGCCTTGGGTGCTGCAAGTGCTGCCACTGTGTTGCCATCTCCTGCGGCACTGCCCTCTGGCCTGTTTCATCCTTCAGCCAAAACTCGTCATCGTTGGGTTCTTTTGTATTGGATGCCCTACGACAACGATAAATCAGAGTTTGGTGAACCGATTGTCGATATGCTTGCCCGTGGGTCCACGGGGCTGAATACCATCATTGCGGTGCAGTCAGATTATTGGGGGCCAGGGACGATGCGTCGGCGAGTCGTCGCTGATGGTGCTGTCACTGAAATCTATGATCTGACCCTGGAAGAAGATAGTAGCGACGTATCAAATTTTGCCAATTATCTGAATTGGGCCAGACAACGCTTTGAGGCAGAACATTGGGCTATTATCATCTTGGGTCATGGCGGTAAAATTAACGAAGTCAGCCCAGACGATCACAGCACTACGACTCAACGATCTTCTTGGATGAGGGTTGATCAACTGGCTCAAGTTGTTCGTCAATTCAATCAAGCGACAAACAGCCGGGTAGAACTTTTATTTTTCCAGAACTGCAATAAGGCGACACTGGAAGTCATCTATGAAGTGAGGGAATGTGCTCGATATACGATGGCATCTCAACTTTTAATCGGGGCACCCAGCCTTTACTATGAGGGCTTTTTAGCGCGTTTGGATACGCCATTAGAGAATGGGTGGGATGCTGCGATCGCCATCATGGATTCTGAAGTAGATTATATGTACCACTCTCTAACATTGGTGGATAATTTGGCGATCGCAGATGTGCCGAAACATCTCAACACGTTGTTCCAAACCTTACAGGAGGCAGAACTGCCAAGGACCAATCTGTTAGAGCTAACAGTCTATGGCTACGCTGACGAGTATCAGTGTGACTTACTAGGGCTGTTGCGCCACTTCACGCCGCAAGATACTGAGAGTCAAGCGGCGATGACCAACTTTTCTGAGTTTATTCGTCAATCGGTGATTTGTGAACATAGAACTGAGGGCAGTTTCTACAAGTACTATCAACCAGGATTTGTAAGGCGCAATGGACTGACCAATCTCTGTGGGATTGGACTTTACTTACCAGAGAGTGAAGATGCAATATCGCGCTACCAGTCGCTAGCGTTGTCCCAATCGGTTGATCTCACCCGCTTCTATCAAGCCATTCTCAGAACCATTACAATTCCAATCACTAGAGCAGCCGATGGATGAGTCAAAAGCAAGATGAACAATTGTTTTCAAATCAGAGTGTTCCCTGGAAAGCACTGATAGGTATTTGTAGAGCGAATGTGTAGGACCGTGGCGGCGATTGCCTAGCCTAGGTTAAGTTGTACGCCAATATCGATGGTTCCACGCTCGGCGTCGTTAAAATTGTAGATCAGGCTGATGTATTAGAGCGATCGCTCAATGCCTCCGGTCGGGTTGGATCAGGTAGCCTACTGTCCTGACTTGGAAACGTAACGGTTCGGGGTTGGTACGACCTGTAGCCGTTAGAAGCGTAACACAATATTTGCCCCATTTCATTTTGAATTACTTCAAGTTACTTCATTTGTTGCAATAGGATAGATTGAAATCAGGAGAGATGGCATGGGTATTGCGACGGTTAACCCTAGTACGGGAGAAACGCTACAGACGTTTACGGCTCTGTCCAGTAAGGCGATCGCCTCAAAGTTAGCGATCGCTCAATCCGCGTTTGAAGCGCATCGCCGGACTTCCTTCGAGCAACGGGCCACCTGGTTGCATCGCGCCGCCGATATTTTGGAACAGCGGGCGGAGGAATTTGGCAAGCTAATGTCTTTGGAAATGGGCAAGTTGTGGACCGCTGGCACTGCTGAAGCCCGTAAATGTGCAATGGTGTGCCGCTATTATGCTGACCACGGCGCGGACTTTTTGCGCGATCGCCCTGCTGAGACCGATGCCAGCCAAAGTTTTATCGCCTACCAACCCCTTGGGATTATCTTGGCGGTGATGCCGTGGAATTTTCCCTTCTGGCAAGTATTTCGGTTTGCGGCTCCAGCGTTGATGGCGGGCAATGTGGGCCTGCTCAAACACGCCTCCAACGTGCCCCAATGCGCCCTCGCCATCGAGGAAATCTTTCGAGAGGCTGGGGTGCCGGAAGGGGTTTTCCAAACCCTGCTGATTTCTGCGAGTCAGGTGGCGGAGGTGGTGGCCGATGATCGGGTCAAAGCGGCGACGTTGACAGGAAGTGAAGGGGCCGGAGCCAGTCTAGCCGCTACAGCGGGTGCCCACCTGAAAAAGACGGTGTTGGAATTGGGGGGCAGCGATCCTTTTGTGGTGTTGGCGAGTGCGGATCTGGAAGCAGCAGCGGCGACAGCGGTTCAATCGCGGATGCTCAACAGTGGTCAAACCTGCATTTCGGCCAAGCGCTACATTGTCCAAGAGTCTGTGGCGGATGCGTTCACGGCCAATATTATTGACCGCTTTAAGGCGCTGAAAATCGGCAATCCCTTGCTCCCCGACACCCATATTGGCCCCTTGTCTACCCGCTCCATTTGTGAGGAGTTGGCCCAGCAGGTGCAAGACTGTATTGCCGCTGGAGCCAAGGTATTGGTGGGGGGCAATCCGGCTGAGTTACAACTAGAACCAGGGCTGCATCCTGGCAACTTTTATCCGCCGACTCTGTTGGTGGATATCCCCACAGATTCCCCAGTGGCGCAGCAAGAGTTATTTGGTCCGGTGGCTATGCTATTTCGAGTGTCAGATATTGATGAGGCGATCGCCCTAGCCAACGATGTTCCCTTTGGGCTGGGGGCGAGTGCTTGGACCCAGGAAGCTGAGGAGCGCGATCGCCTGATTCGTGAACTAGATGCAGGGGCCGTTTTTATCAATGGACTCGTCAAGTCCGATCCGAGAATGCCCTTTGGTGGCATCAAGCGATCGGGATACGGTCGAGAACTAGGGATGGAAGGCATTCACGAATTTGTCAATATTAAAACAGTATGGGTGAAGTAGGTGGGTAAAGCAAGGTCGGGCAAGTGCCCTTCCCTTGTGGGACCTTGCCAATCTTTAAATCTCGTAGATCTTTTAATTTGAACGAAGGAGTATAAAAAAATGGCTGAACAAAATACGGCTGAGTTACTTGTACGATGCTTAGAAAACGAAGGGGTTGAGTATATCTTTGGCGTGCCCGGAGAGGAGAATCTCCAGATTCTGGAAGCCCTGCGGGAGTCCTCTATCCAGTTCATCACCACCCGCCACGAACAAGGGGGCGCGTTTATGGCGGATGTATATGGACGGCTGACGGGCAAATCGGGAGTGTGCCTCTCGACGCTGGGTCCGGGGGCAACAAACTTAATGACGGGAGTAGCAGATGCGAACTTAGATCGGGCACCGCTGGTCGCCATTACCGGACAGGTAGGCACCGACCGGATGCATATTGAGTCCCACCAGTATCTCGATTTGGTGGCCATGTTTTCTCCGGTAACGAAGTGGAATACCCAAATTGTTCGCCCCAGCAATACTCCTGAGATTGTGCGAAAAGCCTTTAAGCTGGCGGAAACGGAAAAGCCCGGGGCCGTCCATATTGACTTACCGGAGAACATTGCCGAAATGCCAGCGGTGGGTCAACCCTTATTGGTTAAGGAACAGAGCCTGACCAATGCTTCGTTTCATAGTTTGGAACAGGCTGCGGAGGCGATCGCCCGTGCCGAAAATCCGATTATCTTGGCAGGGAATGGCGTTCTCCGCAACCGTGCCAGTGAGGCCCTCACTGAATTTGCCACCCAACTGAACATTCCCGTGGTCAACACCTTTATGGGCAAAGGAGCCATTCCTTATACCCATCGGTTGGCGTTGTGGACCATTGGGTTGCAACAGCGAGATTTTATTAGTTGTGGTTTTGATAGCGCCGATTTGGTGATTGCGGTGGGATACGATCTAGTGGAATTTTCCCCCAAAAAATGGAACCCAGATGGCCAAACCGCTATCGTCCACATTGGCCAAATGCCAGCGGAAGTGGATAGCAGCTATATCCCTGTGGCAGAAGTCGTCGGTGATATTTCTGAATCGGTCAAAGATCTGTTGAAGCGCACCAGTCGAGATGGCAAGCCCAATCCGAAAGCCTTATCTCTGTGGGCGGATATTCGGGCCGACTATGAGCGCTATGCCAAAGATGATGAGTTTCCCATCAAACCTCAAAAGCTGATCTACGATTTACGTCAGGTAATGGCGGCGGATGATATTGTTATCTCCGATGTCGGTGCCCACAAAATGTGGATGGCGCGACACTACCACTGTGCGCGACCCAATACCTGCTTGATCTCCAACGGCTTTGCCGCGATGGGGATTGCGATTCCAGGGGCGATCGCCGCTAAACTGGTGGCCCCTGATCGCCGCGTCGTGGCTGTCACCGGAGATGGAGGCTTTATGATGAACTCCCAAGAACTGGAAACCGCCCTCCGTATCGGCACCCCCTTTGTCACCATTATCTTTAGGGACGGTGGCTACGGCTTAATTGAATGGAAGCAGCTTAACGCCTACGGCAAATCCACCTTCGTTCACTTTAAGAATCCTGATTTTGTCAAATATGCCGAAAGCATGGGGCTGATTGGCTATCGGGTGGAATCCACCGCTGACTTTATTCCCACCCTGAAAACTGCCCTAGAGCAATCCGTACCCGTGGTGATTGATTGTCCAGTCGATTACCGCGAAAACCTGCGGTTTAGTCAACAGGCCGGGGGGCTAAGCTGTGCCACTTGAGCTTTGCGGCAGGAGGAACCATAGTCGAACCCTCGGAATCAGAGTATGATGAAGGCTGTGGTCGCAAGCCACTGTCCCTGGGCGGTAGTTGCATTAACTTAACCAAACCATGTCTATCGTCTCAACTTCGGCTAAATTCAAGATTCTAGAAATCAAGGCATAACTATGGATGAACTTTCTCCCCTGTTTCAAGAACTGACTACCCATCCTGTCTCATTTCTCGGTGGCTTTGTTACTGGTGTCTTACGCTTAAATTTAGCGGATGATCCGGTACGGAGTTGGTTAGACCAGCGCTCGGATGGTCCTCCACCCCCACCGAGTAACAATAACTCAAATGGCAGTGGTCCCCAGAGTATTACCATTGAGTAATCTAGTTAATCAGTACTCAATCATTAATGGCTGAGTGATTGGAGTCATGATGTGGGCGCGATCGCACCGCCCCTTGGATACGGCAAGCATGGCTCTAAATCGTTGGCCCCTGAATAATTGGACTGTAACCTGGCACCATTGCCAGGTTTTTCTTTGTCTGTAACAGTATGGCAAGGCTGGTTTCATGCGTGAGGACGTTGGTTTATGGGCATTCGATTTGGACGAGCCATCTGTGGCAATGTCGCTACCGCGACTGCCCGCGAGTGGCTGATCACGAACGGCATCGGTGGCTATGGCAGTGGCACCATTGCTGGGACTTTAACCCGTGCCTATCATGGCTTATTAATTGCGGCACTCAAGCCCCCGGTGGAGCGAACGTTGCTGTTGGCGAACCTGGAGGAAACCGTCACCTATCAGGGGCAGACTCTGCCGCTTTACACCAACCATTGGGCTGATGGTCGCATCGACTCCCACGGCTACCGTCAGATTGAGTCGTTTTGCCTGGATGGAACCATCCCTCATTGGACCTACGCGATCGGTGATGCCCTCTTGTCCAAACGCATCTGGATGGAGCAGGGCGAGAATACGACCTATATTCGCTACGACCTCCAACGCAGCAGTGCTCCCTTGCGGATCTCGATCAAGATCGTGGTGAATTATCGCTATCATCACGGCGGCACTCCCGATTGGCCTTGGCGGATTGTCGCCGTTCCCAACGGGCTACGGGCGCAGGCCTTTAGTGAAGGGATTCCCTTCTATATTTTGGCCAATCGGGGCAGGAAGGCAAGCCGACCTGTGGAGTGGCACATTACCCTCAATCGATTTGACTCTCTCTATCTAGCTGCTGAACACTATCGGGGCACGGGCGACCAAGATGCCCCCTGGCAAATTGGAGTGTTGGAGGTGGGCCTAGAACCAGGGGATACTTTGACAATGGTGGCGAGTACGAATCCCCAACCCAATTTGGACGGAGACATGGCGCTGCGCGATCGCCAATCTCACGAAACCCTCTTACTGAACTGTTGGGATGCTGCTCACCCCCATACACTTCAACTGGGGCCAACGGCTCCTGACTGGATTCGGCAACTGGTGTTAGCCGCCGATCAGTTTGTTGTGAATCGCCCCTTGACGATGGCAGATGGGACGGCGATCGCAGGCAAAACCGTTATTGCGGGTTATCCCTGGTTTACCGATTGGGGGCGGGATACCATGATTAGTCTGCCCGGACTGGCGATCGCCACCGGACGACCAGAACTGGCCCGTCCCATCCTCCAAGTCTTTGGCCAGTACATCAGCGAGGGCATGATTCCCAATCTGTTCCCGGAATCGAATCAAACTCCGGTTTACAATACGGTCGATGCCACCCTCTGGTATTTTGAAGCGGTGCGGACCTATCTTCAGGCCACCGATGATGTGGAATTGCTGGCAGAATTGTTTCCTAAACTAGCCTCGGTGATTGACTGGCACTGTCGCGGCACCCGTTACCAGATCCAGTTAGACCCTAGTGACGGGCTAATTTATGCGGGAGAAGCAGGAGTACAACTCACCTGGATGGATGCGATGGTGGAAGGCTGGGTGGTCACACCCCGCATTGGCAAACCGGTGGAAATTAATGCTCTCTGGTACAACGCCTTGGTGATCATGACCCAGTTGGCGGAGAAAATCGGTTATCCTGACGACGAATATCAGCGATTGGCAACCCAGTGTGCCCAAGGATTTCAGCGATTTTGGAATCCTAACACGGGCTACTGTTTTGACGTACTGGATACGCCCGATGGCCCCCCTGATCCGGCCCTGCGACCTAACCAGACCTTGGCGGTGGCATTACCTTATGGAGCCGTCCACAACGTACCGCTTTTGTCCCCCGCCCAGGAAAAGAGCGTGGTGGATGCAGTAGCCAGGGAATTGTACACCTCCTATGGAATGCGATCGCTCTCTCCTCACCATCCTGATTATGTAGGTCACTACGGTGGCAACCAATTGAAGCGAGATGCCGCCTACCATCAAGGCACTGCTTGGAGTTGGTTGATTGGCCCCTTTGTGCAAAGCCATTGGCAGGTGTATGGTGATTCGGCAGCGGCAAGACGCTGGTTAGAGCCAATGGCCGATCACTTGCGAGATGCTGGCATCGGCACCGTCAGCGAAATTTTTGATGGTGAGGCTCCTTTTGCCGCACGGGGCTGTTTTGCCCAAGCGTGGGGGGTGGCAGAAGTGTTGCGAACGTGGGTGGCGGTGCATGGTTCGGAGCGATCGGGTTCGGAGGGATAGGTGAGGCTTTTGCAGCCCACCCACCTGACTATGAATGGCGGCTTCACAAAAGACGGACTTTCTTTAAGTAAAGAACAAGAGTTGCGATGTATAGTTTTTAACTCTAAAATGGAGTTGCTACACTGAGGGCATGAGAGGGTCACAGAGGGCTATCAATAGTAGGTTGCCATGATCTATCTGCTATAAGGCTTCAAGGACAAGGTTTTTCAGCATTAGCTGCACACTTGTATCGCTGTAACTTTGGGGTCGTTGCCTTGTTGCACAATGTTCGATCGCTAACACTCAAAAAGATTACTTAAGGAGTTCGCTCAATGATTATTGCCGTGAAAAAGCTTGCTTTGGGTCTACCGGTTTTGGCAGGTGTCACTGTTGGGGTGGTTGCCCCTGCATCAGCCGTCACGTTTTCCACCTCTGGCTCGACGATTGAATTTTGCTCTAATGGGAGCAACACTTACAGTGAGGGTTGCACGGATGACCTGGGCACAATTTTGAGTGGCAACAGTGCTACTCCTGGTGGCAACGTTGAATTAGGTGGCAACGTTACTGATGGCGTTTCCCTAGGTGGTTTTATTGTAACTCCGACTTCTTCCCTAACAGCCGATTTCGGTGATGACACCGTTACCTTCAGTAGCCTCACCGCTAACGATTGGTTGAATGATGGAAATGGCCTTAACACATCCTATGGTGCGGACAACTTGGCCAATCAATGGTTTGGCGATGCCTTGGCAGCCTATGGGACACAAATCCGCACCGTGGCCGCAGGTGCCCTTGGGACATCTCTTGCAGAGCAGCTTGCCTTTGTTAATGGTGCCAAAGACGCAGATATTTTCAGTGCCTTCCTTGCAGGAGATCCTACGCAGGGGATAGGAACAGGTTTGGGTTACTTCAGTGATCCTAATGTTTCCTATGTTAATGAAGGTGACGGTGAGTATGTGTTTGGCTTGGCTGGGCACTTGGACGCAGGTGGACGCTTCCCCCTCTTTGCAGGTTTAACGGCTAGCGAAGTCGTGAAAGTGACCTATGGCGGCGAGAGCGAGTATTACTATAGCTTTGGTGAAGCCACAGATTCTGGTCAAGTGGCCGAAGATGATGGAGCGTCCCACAACGGTAACTTTGAGTTTAGGTTTGCGAAGGCAGACTCAGGTGGTGACCTCCTATCCGAATCTGTTCCTGAGCCTGCTAGCATTTTGGGTCTTGTGGCGGTTAGTGGTCTGGTTGCGGCTCGTAAGCGCGCCCAGCAGTAGCTTGGTCAGCTAGCCAATGTCCACCTGACGAGTGAGTGATTTGCACCTCAGACGTGCCTGTGATGTCCTCCAATTTGGAGAAGCAGGCACGTCTTTTTGTGCTTTGGTGTTTTGCGCTTTGGTGTTTTGTGCTTTGGTGCGATCGCTTTTCAGAGATCCCTCCCCAGATGGAAGATATTGAAGGGACGCAACAGAGCATGGAGTGGGCAAAAGGTGATTAACAGCCGTTTGCCACAAGTGAGTTAGGTCAGCACCGTTATTCCCAATAAAAGACCGGGCAGCAAAAAGAACACGGTTAAAACATAGACAAAAGCCAAGTACTTGCGCTCAGAGACGACAGATGCCAGGGTTTCGGCTCCTAGGATGGGTAGCTGACAGAGAAACGGAGTCCCGTAAACGATTACAACTCCAAAAAAATTATAAATTAGGTGTACCATTGCAATTTCCAAGGCAGGCACAGCCGCAGCACCAGAAACCGCTGTAGATGCGAGAAGGGCAGTAATACAAGTTCCAATGTTAGCCCCCAGCGTAAAAGGATAAATCTGGGTTATGCCAAACACACCAGCACCAGCCAGGGGCACCATCAAACTCGTTGTTGTGGAAGAAGACTGTACTAGAAGAGTAATCAGAGTTCCTGCGAGAATCCCTGCAACCGGACCTCGGCCAATGGCCATGTGCAACATCTCTTTCGCACCGCCGACCATCAGTACTCTGAGGAGTTTGCTGATAAATGCAATCGTCAAAAAGATACAACTAATGCCCAGCGCAATTAATAAAATGCCATCAAATGGTGCTGGCAACATGTGAGTCATGCTCTTAGACAGATTTACAGCAGGCTTAGTGATAGCCTTCACGAAATTCAAGTTTTTTATACTCATGGCCCCACCACCAACAAGCGTACTTGCCAAAAACAGCCCTATTTTTTCTAAGGGATGGAACAGAATTTCAATGGGTAAAAAGATCACCACCAAAAGTAGGTTAAAAAAGTCATGAACTGTGGCCGCTGCAAATGCCCTCTTAAACTCATTTTTATTACTAACATGTCCCAAACTGACCAATGTGTTGGTGATGCTTGTACCAACATTTGCCCCCATCACCATTGGCACTGCTGTCGCAACAGGTAATCCACCTGCCACTAATCCAACAATGATGGATGTGACGGTACTGGATGATTGAATCAATGCGGTGGCCCCTATTCCTACAATAAGGCCCATAAAAGGATTCGTGGCAAAGGCAAAGATAGCCTCGGCCTGTTCTCCGGCAACAGATTTAAACCCAGCGCCAATCATCCCAACTGCAACAATTAATAAGTAAATCAGAAAAAAAACTGCAATCCATTGCAAGGATTGTTTAGTGGAACGTTGATGCTCTTGTCGATGATCTGCGCGGTCTATAACTTGACTCATATTCTAATATTGCGACATCAGTGGATAGGTTAGCCCCGCAGAAACAACTTAATGCCCAATGCGAGCTGGATCAATTAATCTCGTACAAAATTATGGGCCTTTATCTCTCGCAAGATATCAGACACTAATGCACGAACATCAAACTGATACGGTGTGTTATAGCTGAATATGATCTCAAGAACTTTAATTTTTACTGAGTATTTGGTGTTTGCCTAGAACAAAAGTATTAACTCTTGTTCTCATATTGCTTGCTGGGCACGATGACTGTCCCGATCCAATAGGTATCATACTGGCTGATTCTATCATGGATTAAATTAGGGATAGCGTAACTTAGCGAAAGGCTTACTGCCCCGAACGCTTGCATGAGTGGCGATCGCGTTCGGATCCCAAATGCTCCGAGCACCTCGTTGGATGATCAGGATGGCAGGACCGTGAGTGCCAATTTCGTGGATGTCTCAGATTGTCTACAGAGGTGGGC
>JBFRWC010000124.1:0-5059 GCA_051439365.1 Leptolyngbyaceae cyanobacterium | reverse complement strand
TGTTGAGTTTTATTAAGCCTGAAAAGTTAAGTCAAGTGTAGGGTGCGTGACAACGCACAACGCACTGGCTGGAATGGGAGGCGAAATGATTTTGGATTTTAGCGTTTGGATTTTGGCGGGGTAGTGAGAGATCCCTGGGTTCTAGGAAATTGTCATTGCTTTGGTCCAATCTTGTCTCAGACCCCAGGGATCTGCGGTGCGGGTGGGAGGGCGATCGATGTTGGATTTTAGCGTTTGGATTTTAGCGGGGTGGTCAGAGATCCCTGGGTTCTAGGAAATTGTCATTGCCTTGGTCAAATCTTGTCTCAGAACCCAGGGATCTGCGGTGCAGGTGGGAGGGCGATCGCTCGTAGAGGGGATAGGGGGCGATCGCGTACTCCCCAATCCCATGCCATTCTTTCACCTACTCGACATTGAGCGATCGCATCAGAAAGCCGAACTTATCCGCCACTTCTTCAATAATTTTGGTGGTGGGTTTTCCGGCTCCATGTCCCGCTTTTGTTTCAATTCTGATTAACACGGGATGATCTCCTTGGTGACACTCTTGGAGAGTGGCCGCGAACTTAAAGCTATGGGCCGGAACAACGCGATCGTCGTGGTCAGCAGTGGTGATGAGGGTGGGGGGATAGACGGTGCCCGGTTTAAGATTGTGCAACGGGGAGTAGGCGTAGAGCGCCTGGAATTCTTCTGGGTCATCGGGAGTGCCGTAGTCAGAAATCCAGGCCCAGCCGATGGTGAATTTGTGGAAGCGCAGCATGTCTAGGACTCCAACGGCTGGCAATGCCGCCCCAAATAGGTCTGGGCGCTGGGTCATGCACGCCCCCACGAGCAAGCCGCCATTGCTGCCGCCTGCGATCGCCAGCTTCTCCGATGAGGTATATCCACTCGCGATCAACCACTCCGCCGCCGCAATAAAATCGTCAAACACATTTTGTTTATTCAGTTTGGTACCAGCCTGGTGCCATTCTTCTCCATACTCACCGCCCCCCCGCAAATTGGGAATCGCGTAGACTCCCCCCATCTCCATCCACACCAAATAGCTAATTGAGAAGTTCGGAGTTAAAGAAATATTAAAGCCGCCATAGCCGTACAACACCGTGGGATTCTTCCCATCTAGTGTTAACCCCTTCTTATGGGTAATAAACATGGGCACTTTCGTTCCGTCTTTGCTGGTGTAAAACACCTGCTGAGTCTCGTAGTCATCAGGGTTAAAGGCCACCTCTGGCTGACGGAACAAGGTACTTGTTCCCGTCACTAAGTTGTAACGGTAGATGGTCGGCGGGGTAGTAAAGCCCGTAAACACGTAGAAGGTTTCTGTATCTGCGGCCTTGCCTCGAAAGCCGCCCACCGAGCCGATTCCGGGCAAGTCCACCTCACGGACTGGAGCGCCATCCAACCCAAAGACTTTCACTGCGGAAGCCGCATCTTTAAGATAAGTCGCGACAAACTGATGATTGAGAACACTCACCCCCTGCAACGTATCCTCAGATTCAGGAATCAGTTCTTGCCAATGGTCCCGCTCCGGGTTGGCGATATCAATGGCGATGACGCGCCCTTTGGGAGCCTCTAGATCCGTTTGCACCCAAAAGACTGTCCCCTCACTCTCGATCACGTTGAACTCAGCTTCAAACTCGCGGATCAATTCCACGACTTCCGCATCAGGCTGGGTCAGATCCTTGTAAAAGAGCAAATTCTTAGGACTCGTGCCCTTCCACACGGCAATAATCAAATAGTGACCATCTTCAGTCACTTGGCCCCCAAAGCCCCACTCTTTTTCATCCGGGCGATGGTAGACCAAGACATCTTCAGATTGGGGCGTGCCGATGCGATGGTAGTAGAGTTTTTGATAGTAGTTAACGTCTTCGAGCTTGGTGGCATCATTGGGTTCGTCATAACGGCTATAGAAAAAGCCTTGGTTATCTTTAGTCCAAGCTGCGCTGGAAAATTTGACCCACTGAATGTGATCCGCTAAATCCTGACCCGTGCTCACCTCCCGCACTTTCCACTCCTGCCAATCAGACCCCGAAACGGAAAGGCCGTAAGCCACATACTGGGCATTATCGCTAATCACTAGCCCCGACAATGCCACGGTGCCGTCGTCTGAGAAGGTGTTGGGATCAATCAGGACTTGGGGGTCTGTGTCCAAATCTGGCAGGGTGTAGAGGACATCTTGGTTCTGAAGACCGTCGTTCTTGAAGTAGAAATAGCGATCGCCCTTTTTAAACGGAGTCCTAAATTTCTCGTAGTCCCACAGTTCCGTCAACCGCTCCTTAATCTGTTGTCGTTGGGGAATCTCGTTCAAGTACCCAAATGTCACCTGGTTTTGGGCGGCGATCCAAACTTGAGATTCCTCAGAATCAGGATTTTCCAGCCAGCGATAGGGATCAGCCACAGTGGTGCCGTGGTAATCATCCACTTGGTCAACTTTGGCACTGGTAGGGTAGAGAAGAGAAGACATAGGCTCAGGTCCACGATGTTGCACAACGACCTATCCAGTGTATCCAACTCTATGTCATTTGCGTGATAAAGTAGGCAAGAACCTGATTACCTAACGATTGTCTGACGAAATTTGTTCATTTCAAGAACTAAGGTTATACCCAGTCCCCTCATTCACAAGTTGACTAAGCTAAGGCCAAATTATGAGTTATCAAAAAGCGGTTCAACTAGCCAAGCATATCCAGGCCCCCTTGGCTCCAGATCGTTTTGTTAAAATGTCTGAGCGCGTTGATCGCAACGATTTATCCCGTGAGGCTTGGCAAAACTTAATACGCAACAATTACTTGCAAACTTGGAAAGGAGTCGCATTTGCCAAAGGTATTCCAGAAATTACCCTCTACCCGATGTTGTTGCATGAATTGCAGCCCAAGACCATTATCGAGATTGGGGCATTTAACGGCGGCAGCGCGATTTGGTTTGCCGATCTAATGGGCATGTACAATATTGATTGTTCTATCTATTCTATTGATATTGATCTTTCCCTATTGGATGAGAAAGCAAAGCAAGATGAAAGAATTAATTTCATTGAGGGGGATTGTAATCAGATTGAATCTTTATTGCCACCAGATTTTTTGGCGACGCTCCCCCATCCTTGGTTTGTGACTGAAGATGCTCATGTTAATTCGGCAGGTATTTTCGATTATTTCCATCACTATGGATTTCAGCCGGGAGACTACATCATCATTGAAGATACCAACAAGATGGTTTGGCAATTAGCGGATCAAGACATTTGGGGCACTGACCAAGAAAATGATGAAAAGACTGAAGCTGAATATATCTTAGATACGGTACGAAACTGGCTTAAAGATCACGAGGAAGAGTACTTGGTTGATAGCTACTACCTTGATATGTACGGGTACAACGTCTCTAAAAACTGGAACTCTGTCTTTAAGAGAGTGTAGTCCCTGCCTTGGGTCAGGAGACCTGACCCCTACATTGCCCCAATCCCTTGTAGGGGAGCGGTTTCCGCGCCCAAGCCATGGCGGACTATGGGTTTGAGCTGGCATTTTCTAATTTTTGGCCAATGCGAGGTTCCGTTCCCGCTAATAATCGCTGAATATTACTGCGGTGGCGGTTGATTACGTAGGCAGCGGCCACTAGGGAGAAGGCGATGTAGGCTAAGGGTTGTCCCATTAGCATCATGGTGATTGGAGCGGCGATCGCTCCCCCAATCGACCCCAGGGATACAATCCGAAAGGCAGCGAGTAACACCCCAAAGGTGCCAAAGGCAATTAATCCGGTCGGCCAGTGGAGGGCAAAGAACACCCCCAATCCCGTTGCCACTGATTTTCCTCCCGTGAAATTGAGCCAGATAGAACGGCTGTGGCCCAAAATGGCCCAGGCTCCCGCGAAAACCACGACCCAGTCGAGCCCAGGGCGGGACGTTGTCAGATTCGGGGCGATCGCTCCGGTGGCCCAGCGAGCAAACAGGACGGGGGCCACACCCTTACTAATATCGATGATGAACACGAATAATCCCGGTCCCTTGCCGAGGGTCCGCAACACATTGGTGGCTCCGGTTGAGCCAGAGCCATGTTCGCGAATGTCGATGCCTTTGAGTTGCTTGGCAACTAAATACCCCGTCGGCAAGGAACCCAACAAGTAGGCTAGCAGCAATACCCCGATGATTCCGCCCCACAATAGTCCCATAACTCCTGTTTTCCGATGTCAGCCCCCCTAGTGTACGGCGTAACGGTGGCCAATTTTTAGGTGCGTTTCGACAATGTCTCGTAACCCGATTGGAAAAATTTCGATATAGTGGTAAGCATTCATCTCTCAGATTTTGAAAGATCATACACAAAAGATCATACACAGGAGGGTCGCACAATGGTGACAATCGCGGTCATTGATTACGACATGGGCAATTTGCACTCAGCTTGCAAGGGGCTGGAACATGCTGGAGCGATCGCCACCGTGACAGATTCTCACCATGAGATGGAGCAGGCGGATGCGGTCATTTTGCCCGGAGTGGGAGCCTTTGACCCAGCGATGCAACACTTGCGGTCCCGCGACTTGATCCAGCCGATCAAAGATATTATTGCCAGTGGCAAGCCGTTTCTAGGCATTTGTCTAGGCTTACAAATTTTGCTCGAAGGGAGCGAGGAAGGCAATGAGTCGGGGTTGGGCGTGATTCCGGGGATAGTCCGGCGATTTCAACTAGAGCCAGACATTACGATTCCCCACATGGGTTGGAATCAGTTGCACTTTACTCAACCTGATTTACCCGTCTGGCAGAACTTAGCGACTGATCCTTGGGTCTATTTCGTCCACTCCTTCTATGCCGATCCCAGCCTAGAGAGTGATAAGGCGGCGATGGTGACCCATGGCTCACAGACGGTGACGGCAGCGATCGCCCGTGATAATCTGGTCGCGGTCCAATTCCACCCGGAAAAATCTTCCACGACGGGATTGCAAATCCTCAAAAATTTTGTGGCTTCTGTGCGTCAGCCTGTCTTGTCCTCCTGAGGCATCTTGGTCCGAGGCATAAAGTCCAAAACTCGGCTTTACCCCCCTTAGTCCCCTTGGCAAGGGGGGAAACTCCGGTCCTCCCCCTTGGCAAGGG
>JBFRWC010000123.1:0-12540 GCA_051439365.1 Leptolyngbyaceae cyanobacterium | reverse complement strand
ATCTGGGAGATGGTAAAGGCTCTGACATCTTTAATGATATGTAGAACTTGGATATTAAAATCCAATTCCTCATCTAAAAAAGTCAATGCTGGGAGATATTTTGATGAGTCAACTAGGATATAATCTCGGCCAAACACCTCCAGAAAGGTGTCATAGACAATTTGATACCTTGTGCGGGGTTCCAGGCAGCCTGCCAAACGAGGAATCGCTTTGCTCCAGAAAATACATTGCTCTGCGGTTTCACCACAGGAACACTTATTCTGGGTCAGATCCCTCTGGGGGTCAATGGCTCGAACTACTTCGCCTAGGCCAATAAAGCGGGGATGCCCCCCCAAGACCAAATCTAATAACGTTGATCCAGAGTGACTTAATCCACAAATAAATACGATTCTTTCCATTACACCCTTAATTTCCAGAGATTCAGCCATCAAACACGTCGACGACCGATTGAACGGTCTGCCTAGGTTACAGTAGCCATGTCCAACATAATCCAACATGGTCAGTTTTAACAGTCTAAGGCGATCGCTATCACAAAAGATGATCCATCTATGGAGTAGATCTGCTTTTCCCTGCCCAAGTTCACAAATTGTCTAGAATCACCTGTAAAAAAGGGCAACAAATGGGTATACACTGGGTTGGCTCTGCATTTCTATCAGGATATCGAGGCAGGACGTTAAGGTTGGATGTTGACGAGTTTGATCGGGTTCCACTCCAGCGAGAATCTTGGTACGGCGGGAAGTCAGGAGTCGGGAGGTGCTACTGTGAGGCGTAATGTATGAAATCCCTTGGTAATCATGTTTTAGTTGAGTTCCACGGCTGTTCGGCTGAAATTCTCAATGATGTTCCCCACATTGAAACGAGTATGAATGCGGCGGCGAAGGAAGCGGGCGCAACGATTATTAGCTCGGTGTTCCATCATTTTTCTCCGTTTGGCGTGTCTGGGGTTGTAGTGATTCAAGAAAGCCACTTGGCGATTCACACTTGGCCTGAATACCGCTATGCTGCCGTAGATTTGTTTACCTGCGGAGATGTGATCAGCCCTTGGATCTCCTATGAGTTTCTCAAAAAAGCGTTTGAGGCTGAGCATGGGGCAGCGATCGAAATTAATCGCGGCCAGTTGGAGTTACTGGAAAAAGCGGATATTGATCTGGGTGAATTACGCGATCGCTCAACCCAAAAATTAGTCACTCCCAAATACAGTCGCAATGTCTGGCTCACCGATCGGGACGAAAATATCGCCTTGTCTATTCGGCACAAGGGCGATCGCCTCTTTTGCGAAAAATCCCCATATCAAACCGTGGAAGTGTTCGACACCATCGAATACGGCAAAATGCTGACCACGGACAAGATGATCATGTGTAGTGAACGCGATGAAGGAGCCTACCATGAAATGATCATTCACGTGCCGATGGTCGTGAACCCGGATATTAAAGATGTATTGGTGATTGGTGGTGGTGATGGCGGTAGTGTTCGGCAAATTCTGCGCTATCCCCAGGTGGAAACCGTCACGATGGTGGAAATCGATGAGGTTGTAGTCAAGGCTTCTCGTCAGTTTCTCCCTTCTTTAGCCTCAGAACTAGATAACCCCAAGCTGGACCTGTGCTTTGAAGATGGCATCACCTACATGAAACAGGCAGCAGCAGAATCGTTTGATCTGATTGTGATTGATTCGTCCGATCCCGTAGGACCATCAGAGGGATTATTTAGTCAGTCTTTCTATGAACATGCCTATCGTTGCTTACGACCCAAGGGGGTCCTCACGGCCCAAGGGGAATCACCCCATTTTAACCAAAAGGCATTTCTAGATTTCCATCAGTGTCTTAAACGGGTGTTTGGTCCTGATGAGGTCTTTTGCTATCTGGCCTTTATCCCGACTTACCCTACCGGAATGTGGAGTTTTCGATATTGCACCAAGGGTGGTCGACATCCCCTGAGAGATTTAGATGCGGCGCGATCGCACCAAATTACCAAAGACTTTAACCTGCAATACTACAACCAAGGCGTTCATCAAGCTGCCTTTTGTTTACCCACATTTGTGCAGGATATGTTGTTCACACCCTGACTAGGACAACTTGGCTAGGACAACTTGGCTAGGACAACTCGATTAGCACAACTGAACCTTAGCAAGTTGTGTAGTTTCTTACCAAAAAGATTGTATTTCCGACTTGGCTCATGTATAAAGGCAGAGTGGGTATGCTTGGGTTTCAAGAGATTGATGTGATATCGTCTGTGTTAACAGAAGATGTTACGCTGTTATCAGTCTCTTCTTAATCCAAAACAACTCTCAAAACGATTTCCAAAACAATTCTATTGATTTAGCACTGAAAGTATCTGTTTTTTGTGACAAATTTTCAGAGAATCAATAGAACGGAGTCTCCACTTTATCTACCACTCAAACTTGTATCCTCTTGAGTTTTAGGGCCACTTTTGAAATTTTTATTTCTGATAGTTTAAGACCCGGTAGATTAGAAAAAGAGGTCAGCAAGAAAATGGTTTCAAAAGAGGTAAGAGAACTATCCTCTGGATTGTTCTTTTAATGTTTATGACTCACAACATGACTTCTGATCGACTCACTATGATGTACCATTCATTCTAGTAATGATTTTAATGATGATGATCCAAGAACGGTTTAGACGGTATTGGTTTAGACAACTTTGTACTTGTTTGCTGGTTAGCCTGTTTGGTTTAGCAACACTGCTATTGAACCCACTGGCGGCCCAAGCTATGCCAGATGACGCTGGCGTTAATCTAGCCTTGACTCAATCCGCCAGTCAGTCGAGTCATACAGACTTAGCCTCAGCCTCCTGGTGGCAGTTAGACCTAAGCACGGCGATCGCCCAAGCAACCTGGGATGATGGCGCAGAAGGGCTAGATGAAGCAGTTGTCTCTGAGGAAGTAGACGGGGATCTGGATGAGGCAGAAGTTCTCGCTGGAGAAGTGGACGAGGCAGAGCCGATGACAGCAGCTAAGCCTAAAGCGGGTGCGAAGCAGGCTTATGCAAAGTGGACTCACCTGAAGCGAACTCATCCAAAGTTGGCAAAGTTGGCTTACCTTAAGCATGCCGCCTATGTGAAGCAGGCTAAACTCAAGGCTGTACCCGATGAAGCAGAAGAGCTAGATGAATCGGAGGGGATCGATGAAGGCGATCTAACTGAGATAGCGGATGAAGCAGAGGCTACCGTTGAGGATCTGGATGAGACGGAAGATCTGGATGAGGCGACACCAACGACAGCGGCCAATCCTCACGCGGGTGCGAAGCAGGCTTATGTAAAGTGGGTCCATCTGAAGCGGACCCATCCAAAGTTGGCTTACCTTAAGCACGCTGCCTATGTGAAGCGACATCAGCCCAGTTCCGTACCTGATGAGGTCGAAGAAGTGGATGCAGAAGGTCTAACCGAAGAGCTAGATGCCGCAGATGTTCCACTTGAAGAGCCAGATGTGGTAGAAGGCTTGGATTAGTCAAAACTGGGTGCGGCTGTGAGATCACACAGCACTGAATCTAGTTTTGGAGTTCTGATGATCTCAAGTGAGCAGTTTTAGTTGGCAACCGTGCCCATCCTGCCTTAGCATTTGTGGGATGGGCACACTCAGGTTTCCCATTGGTTCACCCTCGTACGCTGAGGCGAACGTTTGCCCCCGATTCGTGTAAGTGTCTCGCTTGCGTTGTGGGCAAAAAGAAAAAGTTTTTATGTCAAAGTCTTTGGATTCCAGCGTTCTTCCAACTCAGTCGGGGCATCAGGCCATCTTTTCGACTCCGATTGCTGTGGTCGGCATCGCTATCTGTAACTCTTCACTTCCCACTGATGTCCCTGTTTCTGGACATAGTTCTAGAATGGTAGATCTGGGCGAATTCTGGCACGATCTCTTGAGGGGACAGGCAAGTTTTGGGGGCGATCGCTCCCCTCCAACCAGTGGTTCACCTCATGCCACTGTCTCTCCCACAGTATTGACTACCTCCTTGCGGGATACACCCCTGCATCAAGTTGTTTCCCCTGAAGTCCTTCGATTCATTCAAGCGGCACTTCAGGATGCCGGATATAGAGAGCAGTGGCCTTCAGATTCAGAGAACTTGAATGTAGAACCAGATAGCAACGTAGATGGCACACTCACCCTTACCCTTGAGGTTGGTCATCTAACCTCTTCTCAACATTTGGGTGAAAGGGTGGAGTCGCCGTCGGTCTTGGCGCATATTGTTCAGACCATTTCGTCTTTAGAACAAGGCCAGTACAATATCGGCATGGTTGGCGCTACTGTGGGCGTTGGGCCTGAGCTAGCAGGGGTTATCCTGGTCCTCAAACGCTTGGAAATCGCTGAGCAGGATCACAACCAGATCTATGGGGTGATTCGGGGTGGGGGCATAGTTGACGCGAAAGAGGGAGTGACGCGATCGCTCCAACCCATTCACACCGCCAGCCAAATTGACGCTCAAACTCTCTCTCTGCTGCAAATCCAGAGCTATGGGTTGACATCAATACAGTCCCTTGACACCTTGATGGCTCCTAATCTCTTTCCGCCTCGTTCTAATGGCTTCCCCACCTGCGCGATTGATCTTCCCCAGACAACTACAGAAGCTGCTAAGGAGAACGCTGTAGCGACAGATTGTTTAGGGGATTGTTTAGGGTCAATGGTGGCTTTGATCAAAATTATCTTGGGGCTGCACCAAAATATTCTTCCCCCCACAACCTATCCATTTGATTTAGAAGAACTTGGAACATCTGAGCTACCCTTTTATAGCAATACCCAGATGCGTCCCTGGATTCGCCAGCGGGGTGATCTGCCTAATCGAGCTGGTATTAGTGCTTGGCACGATCTGGATACTATGACTCATCTAGTTTTAGAAGAGTATATTCCCCAAGGACGAGTCCCTCTCCAATCCCAGCCCGTCCTCTGGTCCAGTCAAGGGAACCGCCAAGGGGTGGCATCGGCTGTTCAGAAGCAGTTTAACCCCAGACTGGATGTCCATTGGCCGACAGAACTCTTGGTTTTTGCGGCTACGAGTCAGACTGCGTTGATCCAGTTGATCCGCTGTGTTCAAGAGTTGTGTGCCCAATCGTCTGCTGTCAGTCTAGCGGCGATCGCCACAACCCTAGCAACCCAATCTTCAGGGACTCATCGCTTAGCCGTTGTGGCCGCTAGCTTGACTGATTTAGCGAAAAAGCTGGCCCAAGCCCTGAAAAAACTAGAGGGTGGATCGACTTCTTTTCGGTTGCGAAGTGGACTCTACTATCGTGCCGAAATGGAACCCAGTCATCATCAAGTGGCCTGTCTGTTTCCAGGACAGGGCGCACAATACCCGAATATGTTGCTTGACTTGGCCCTCTATTTCCCCAGACTCCAAGCTTGGTTCAACGACCTTAATACCCTTTTTACCGATGAGGACAGCATCCTTCCCAGCACCTTTGTGTTTCCGCCACCGACTGGGTTATCAGACGAGGGACAGCAACAGGCACAGCAATTGCTGTACAGTGTGGTCGGCGGTGCCCAAGCAACCTTGATCAGCAACCTGGCGTTATTCGAGCTACTTCAAACGTTTAACGTGCCTTGCGATGTCATGTTAGGACATAGCAACGGGGAGAACTCCGCCCTCATGGCCTCTGGATTCTGGCAATTTCAACATCGGCTGGAATTGCTGCAACTGATTCGAGAAACCATTCGACTGACACCACAACGGGATCAGGCTATCCCGATTCCAACTGGGGTTAACCTAACAGTGAATGGATTTGATCAATCCACGCTAGAAGCCATCCTAGACGAATTTTCAGGGCACGTGCATTGGGCCATGGATAATTGTCCCCAGCAGATTGTCTTGTTTGGTGAAGCCGCTGTGATGAAAACAGTGGCGGCTCGGTTTACAGAAACGGGGAGTATTTGTACTACGTTACCGTTTGATCGGGGCTACCATACCCCGCTCTATCAAGTTCGCCTCCCGGCGCTGAAACAACAATATCAACAGTTCACCTTTGCCCCTGGTCATACACCGCTCTTTAGTTGTGCCACAACGGAGCCTTTTCCCGACGACCCGGAGGCGATTCGGGAAAAGGCCATTTATCAGTGGACTCATCGAGTGCAGTTTCGACAAACCATTGAAGCGCTCTATGCTCAAGGGGTTGATACTTTTGTAGAGGTGGGTCCAGGCAATCTGCTCACCTCTTTTGTGAATGATATTTTGCGACAGCACAAGCATATGGCCATTCCCATCAATCTCAAGCAACGCCCCGGATTGGCCCAACTGCAACATTTGTTGGCTCAACTCTATGTTCAAGGCGTAGCAGTGGATTTTTCTCCTTTGTTTGCCGATCGCCCGATCGCGCCTGTTCATTTGGTAGCCTTGGCTCCTTTAGCAACTCCGCATTCAGCATCCCGTAGTGTGAAAACGACCCTACCTGAAATAGATTCGCCACAAACGGAACGGGCTGAAATGGGAAACCTGGGATCTACGGTGCTACCACTGAGACCATCGTCAGCAGCGCCTTTTCCTCAAAGTCTGAGCACTCAGGAACCGAACACTCCAGAACCGAGCACTCCAGAACCGAGCACCCAGGAACCCCTGACTCAAAAGTCAATGATCCCAGAACCCAACATTCAAGACTCAATTACTCAAGAACCAGTCATCCAAGAATCAGCCACTCAGAAGCCAATATCATCAACCCAGCCTCATCATGTTTCTGATGACCACTCTGGTCCATCTGGAGCAGAAACAGGGGAACATGTTCGTCTAGCTCTACTACAAGGGCATTTTGACTTAATGCAAACCTTCCTGGATACTCAGGCTCGGAGTGTGACGGCATTGTTGGCTCACTTACGTCAATCCCATGGAAATCTGAGTGAACCCAGTGTGGTTCCTAGGGACTCATCGGCTTCACACTGGCAACGTTGGCCTCTTTTAGGTCCGATTCTGAAGCAGGATGGTCAACAATTGTATTGTGAACGGCGATTTGATTTGGAGCGCGATCGCTTCCTCCGAGAGCATACCCTCGGATCGCACCAACATCTCAACCATCAAGGGCTATGTCCCCTAGCTGTGGTGCCCTTCTCCATCAGTATGGAAATTGTTGCCCAAGCAGCATCCTGTCTCTTGGGGGGCACCCAAGTTGTGACCGGGTTATCCCATTTACGCAGTTCCCGCTGGCTAGCCCTGGACCGAGAATTTCTAGACCTGGGAATTTTGGCCCAATTGCAACCTAAAAATGCAGTTAATCCCACAGCGTCGGGTCTAGCCCAATCTCCAGCTGAATCAGCAGAGGATTTAGCTGCGGCAACACAGGTTGTTATGGTTCAGTTATTTGAATTGGATGCGGCAGATCCGCAGTCTCGTCGCCTGGTATTCACCGGGCAGGCTCATCTGAGGGATCAGTTTCCACCTCCGGGTGCGCCCCAGCCATCCCCCTTCTCTCAGCCCCTGCCTGCGGCTAGACGCGCTCAGCTACCCGTTCAAACGTTTTACGATCGCTATCTGTTTCATGGTCCCTGTTTTAGAAGTATCGCTCAGGTACATCAGTGGAATGACCATCAAATCACGGCCACTTTTCAAGTCCCTTCCAGTGAAACGTTTTTCCGTGACCTCGATGCGCCGTCCTTTCAAGTGCCTGGTCCCTGGCTCGATAGCGTGGGGCAACTGGTGGCGTTTTGGTTTACCGAACGGCAGCACCAAGATTTTGGGCTGTTTCCCTTTGGTCTTCAGTCCTTTGAGCAATTTCAACCGCCTTCTCCGGTTGGCTCACGGCTAAACGTGGCCAGTTCTATTACCCAGATGAACGATGGCATTTACATGGCCGATTTCCAGGTCTGGGACGAGTACCACCGACCCATCGTTCGTATTGAAGGCTGGCACATGCGCTACTATCCGAGCCGTCTGATTCCTTGGATCTTGCGACCTCGTGGGCGAGATAGCTGCCTTTCCGAACACTGGTCCTCAGAAGACATAGCAGCAGAGGGGCTATTTTGCCGTCGATTGAATGGGGCATCCCTGGATGTTTTGGAAGAGAATTGGGGCATTTGGAAACGAGCACTGGCGCACCAGTTCCTCACTCGACGAGAGCGATCGCATTGGTATGGGTTGGGCGAGACGAACCCCCAGGGGACAGAATGGTTGCTGGGTCGGATTGTGGCGAAGGAAACAGTTTGTCAGTGGGTCCGACAATACTATCGCGTTAGCCCTGCTGCGGTTGACTTGGAACTTTGGCCGATGACTGGAGAGCAATTCTCGGTGTCCTGGGTGTCTCCCCATACCCTGCCTGCTCGTTTACCTCAGGTGTTGCCAGCTCTATCGCTCAGTCATTCTGCGGGGGGGGCGATCGCCACCCTGAATCCCAACAGTTTTCTAGCAACTACGGGCGAAAATCGGTCCTCTTAAGACGTAGTGATCTACCATCAGGGCTTGCGTTTGGGGGGCAAGCTCTGGTATCTAGAACAGGAGGTCTTCGCTATCGGCCAGGACTCCGATCTCAACCCTTACAATGCCACACCTAGGAGTGCAAATCATGACATGGACGCGGGAGCAACTCGAAAAGGAAGTCATTCAGCTCATCAAAAACGTACCCAGTGACTGGGACGCTGATGAATTGGAGATTGATGCTGACACTCAGCTCATTCAAGATTTAGGGCTGTCTTCCCTCGATATTATGCACCTTTCCGCCTCAATTACGATGGTTGTGCAGCGCCGTCTTCCCTATGATCAACTCCTTTCACCAGGAGGTGTCCCCATTAGCGATGTCACCGTTGGGGCATTGATTGATTTTGTTGAGACCCATCTTAAACAGGACTATTCTGAAGACGCGGCAGTCATCCGCCGATAATTCCCTACCAATGATAACGACCAGTCACCGATAATTCCAGCCAATGATTACTAGCTGCTGATAATGACTAGCCAATGATTACTAATTTACAATTTGGCACACATCCGTCCGTGATTCATGCTCAGGGTCATCTGGCCCAAATCCCCCACTGGCAACCGATTAAGGATGCGTTTTTTAGTTCACCATCCCAAAATATTGGCCCGATTGAGGACTTGACCATTCTTACTTGGAACAATGGTCATGACAATATGGGGATGTTAGAGCAAAGTCTGGAACACTTGGGGGTTCCCTATCAGGTGGTGGGACAGGGGGTTGAGTCCTGGGTTAACAGTACCCATAAACCATTATTGACCCGTGATGCCCTGGCGACGATGACGACGACCTACGTGTTGGGGGTAGACTCGCGGGATGCGATTGTGATTAACAATCCCCAAATATTGCTCCAACAGTTTCAGCAAAAATTTGAACAAATGCTTAACTGTGAACTAGTCTTTTCGGGCGATCGCCTTAATTGGCCCAACCTCAAGCCCTTTCAAGACTTTGAGACATCCCTGCCAGAAGCCAATAAGAGTGATTTTCGATTTCTCAATGGGGGCATTTGGCTGGGTAAAGTGGAGTTTTGTCGAGAGTTTTTTGCCGCCGCAGTTGAGACCCCACCGATGCCAGAAGCACCAGAATCAGAGCAAGGCATTTTGAAGCAACTATTCCCCCGTTACTATCCCAAGGTGCAATTAGATTATTACTGTACAATGTTCCAAAATATTGGCTTTGTCTTTGCCCCAATTTTTGACATTCCTGAGGCCAGGGTCAAAACTCCCTAAACTCTCTAATTCCCGTTCCTTAATTATTTTTGATCCTATTATTACGGAGGACAGTGATGTCTGTTGATGCTGAGTGGCACGGACAATGCCAGCAAGAGGTTTTGGCAAAGTATCCTGAAATCAAGCAGTATTTTGGTGCTTACCCCTAGCCCAACCTCTTTATCTATCCCAACTCAGGAAGCTGGATAGGTTTTGAGTCCAACCTTTAGGATCTCATGGCCGTTACAAAGAAGAGGCGCTTAACATCAGATTCCCCACGCGGCGGGAACGTCTTGGGAAAGCGACTAAAGTTGGCACCCTCATCCCCTGGTTGCACCACTGCCGCATCCCAGCCATACTGGGCGAGATAGGTCTCTGGTTCATCCAAACCAAATTGAAAGTACCCTTTAAAGGGTTTGTATTTCAACCCTTTGATATTGGTCACATCAAACGCTAACTGGCTTGTAGGTCTTGCCAGAGCTGAAAGGGTAGAGAAAATGCGGTCAACCACCGCAGATTCTAGGTACATGAGTAAACCCTCTAAGAGCCAAACGGATGGCACATCGGGATTAAACCCCTTGTTTAGCAGCAGATGTTGCCAGGGTTGGGTCAGATCAGCGTCAATAACGTGCCGTTGGCAAGCAGGGGAATCGTCTTGCAACATCTCATTTTTGTAAGCCAGGACAGGGGCTTGATCCAGTTCGTAGATCACCGTCTCAGATGGCAGAGATAAGCGAAAAGCACGAGTGTCCATCCCTGCTCCCAAAATAACAATTTGACGCGGTGCCTGATGGGATGCCTGATGCGATACCTGATGTGATGCGGTGCAGGCAGTGGTCATAAAATCATCAAAGTAGCGGGTCCGGACGGCTAGGTAAGCAATGTCCTGAGCTGTAAATTGTTCATCAAGGAGTTGATAGGCTTCCTGTCCTGCTAACCGATCGGCAAAAATATCCTGAAATAACGAGTCTTTTTTCTCTGTTTCTTTTGCTCGCATGGCTGCAACTAAACGAGCCGAGAAAGGAACAAAGGTGGTTGTGTCTGGGCGATTGACTGGCTGATTCTGAGACATTTTATTGAATTCCCATTCCTAAGAAAGTGGGGTAAGGTAAGAACTTATGGGAACATTACCATAAACTCTACCCGGTCTATAAAATTTAAGCCAATTGCAAGCACGAAAGGCGATCGCTCATGGGCATGCCCTGCCAAGTCAATAGTATCCTCAAACTCACCCCATCTCAGGGATATCCAGCCTCTCTGGAATTAGGGACGCAATACCAGGTCCAGAAAGAGGGATATCGCATTTTCCCGATGGACGTGCCGCTGTGTTTAGTGGATGAACACTGGCTGGCCCATGCCGACATCATAATCGAGACCCTCACCTGGCACAAGCAGACCACCCGGATAGAGTTCCGCATCTGCCGCATCTACGATGTCCCTTTTGTGATGAAATAACTGGGTGACATTGGCTCATGGGGAAATGGAAAAATTGATCGCTCAAGAACCCCAGTTTCTTCAAGAAACTGGGGTTCTGAGTTTAGAGGGTTCTGAGTTTAGAATTAGCTTTGGGAATCAGCCAACGACTAGTGGTCAGTTCTTATTTGAGTTGTGATAAATCGTAATTATTTTATTGTTCAGAGAATTCATAATAGTCATTTTCACAAACATTAATTTGTCGCTGGTCGAGTTCACTGCCGTCTTCAAAAACAGCATTAATGTCGTAGAGACAAGCTTGAGGAGAGGGGTTAGCGAAGCCCACGACTCCTTCAGAATATGGTCCCAGTACGCCATCTCCCAAGGCATCCGTCCATGTGTCCATGCTAGATTCTGACATGTACAGATATTCGATGGTGTAGCCCGTATTGTTGACAATTGAAAATCCATATTCGTCATTTTTAGAGGCTAATGCGGCTGACGAAAAGGCAATCCCAACGGGGATACTAAGAGCAGAGACCATCAGTGCTTTTGTGAGAGTTTGAACCATAATGATTAACCTAGTGGGTGAAGTGAGATGTTGTGTTGAGACGGTTTAGGTGATTTCCGAGAAAAAATAGACCGCTGTGGGGTGCTGTATAGCCCAAAGGGCATACCAGAAAAGTGCCAGCGAATGCACCGCAGGTTGGTAATTCTTTCGACATGGAGGCATTACGCTTGGTTATAACTAAATTGTTGCAGTAGCGAGATGGGTGTAACTACTGTAAAGGCTACCGATATTTTGCTGGGAGCATGGGAGCAAGATTACAATTTTTACAAAAGTACGTATTTGGTGCGTTTCAGTGAACGTGATATTACACTCTATAGAATGTAAGTTTAGTGCATTCTTTGGAAACAGACTGCTGCGATCGCGCAGTAAGGAACATACACCGACCAAGCTTAACCGTTTTGACCTGTAGTATTGCTTTACAGACCGCTGGAGACCATGACTCTTCTTTCACCTCCAACGGTGTTATCGTCATGGCTCGATTGTATCTGCTGATAACTTAGAAGTTGTGGAAATGATAATGATACAGACTTTTCCTGGTTTTAATTTAAAACAGCCCCGTTTGTTGGTGATTGATCCAACCGTAATGGACTATCACCAGCTATTGGCTGGCCTTCACCCCGATTACTCGGTGTTGGTGTTGGATCGCCACCGGGATGGCGTGGATCAAATTACCGATCGGCTGGTGCGCGATGCTGAAGCTGGCATCTATCGGGAAAGTCTGCACATTGTTAGTCACGGTGCCCCCGGAACCCTGTATCTAGGCAATGGCGAACTCAGTTTGACTATGTTGGCGGCTTACACACCCCAGTTGCAGCGATGGGGCAGCCTGGTGAATGATTTGGTGCTCTATGGTTGCCAGGTGGCGGCTGGAGATGCGGGAGCGGAGTTTATAGAACGGCTGCATGGGCTAACGGGCTTAAGCATTGCCGCTTCAGCGACGAAAACGGGCAGTGCCCAATTG
>JBFRWC010000122.1:0-6620 GCA_051439365.1 Leptolyngbyaceae cyanobacterium | reverse complement strand
AATGTGGGTAAAGCGGCTAGCACTGGCAATCCCACCGCGATCGCCCCACCAAGGCTCCAACTGCCGATTCACCGCCGGGGGCGCAATCCCTGACACGACGAAATCAACCGCATCCCCAACCAAGTGGCGCGATCGCGATGCCCCCCCACAACGACGATTAGAGACCGGATCACGGTACCAAGAATTAATCGTAATCGGCTTATTGCCCATGAACTCCCGCACCTCTTCCATCACCTTAGCAATCTTGAGAATGCCATTCACCACGGTTTCATCCACCGGAATCCGACTCCCATTTTTAGTTGCCTCCGCCCAACTAAAATGCCCTCCCTCAATAATTGGCTCACCGAGGTAAACTGTCCCTAACTTCGGCACCTGAATCGGATTCCCCCGGTCGGGGGCGGCAATCTTCACCTCAGGCTCTTCCACTGGATCATCAGGCTTATTCCCCGGTTCAGTCCCCAAAACTTTGATATGGCCCTTGTAGACATACCACTCTAGGCGATCGTTTTGCCCCTGCAACACCCCATCCGGCAGCGTGACTTTGACATGATCCTCCTCAGCAGGCTCATCATCCACAATCACCAACCGAGTCCCCGCATCCACCGCAATCTTCTCCTGTTGGCTCAGGGCCGTTGATTGGGCCAACTTCGCCTTAAAAATGGTGTTAGACATGATCACCAACTGGATTCCCGACTTGGAACCTGGAATATCAATCGTCCCCTCATCCGCCAGATAGCGAATCAGCGCCGCCGCCCCAATTTTCTCAGATGGGTTTTTCAGAACATTAGTCCCAGCCCACACCCATTCAGACTTTTCAGCCACCCCGCTCTTAAAGCCATTCCATAGATCCAAACCCCATAGATACGACTCTAAGGTTCGGGTCTTGGCTCGGTGATAGTTTTTCGCCATCAACACTGCCGCCACTTCTTGGGTGAATAACTCTGGTTCTTTTTGGTCCCACTCTTTATAGTGCAAAATTCCAGCAAACCACCAGGGAATCCCCGTAAGCTTCTCAACCACCTCGTAGTGAGACCGCAGGTCAACCATCCGCTCCGCAACCATTTTGACGGCCCCTTCCGATGCGGCCTGAACACTACACTGGGCAAACGCTTGCTCGTATTTGGGGAGAACCTGACTTAGGGGATAGCTCATAATATTGTTCGTAGAGAAATATAGACTTAGAAGATCAGAGAAGAATCACTCAATCATAGGCTGGGGTGATGATGCCAATCTACACAATTTTGGTGACCCAAGATTTTGTTAAATTGTAAAGATCTTGGTCCCGGTGCCCAACACTTGGCGATAATTTAAGGCAATTATCGACTTGAATATCTCTTGCACAGATGTAATTGCAGAGTCTGTCATAACCAAGCTATAACCAGGCCCATAACAATATGAGGCGATTTGATAGTTTTGTCTTGATACTCTGACTTTGTAATCTTGGCATTGTGGCCTTAGTTTTTCACCACTCTTTAGTATCGGATGTTACGGCTATAGGTGTTGGATGTTACGGATATTAATCCCATCATTGCATGTCAACTATCACAGACTAAACTTACAAATTTATCTCACAGACTCAGCTAATAACTAAATAGCTTTATTTCACCAGCGCAATCATGGGGGGCAGATGGCGAAGAAAAAAACCTATCGACACTATCTACAGGAAAGCTTAGGTGGCCTGATTGATAAGTTGGAGATTGATAGCTTGCGCAAAGACTTCCTCAAAAGTCGTTGGTTGGATCAGGTCATTTGGCTAGAAGGGAAGGCTTCCAAAGAGCAATGGTGGCATTATCGTCTCCGGATGATCACGATTGTGGGCGGGGTTTTAGTGCCAGCAATCGTAGGTCTCAATGGTTTCCCAGGAGAACAGGAAAATCAAGACCGACAAGTACTTTGGGGCTGGACGGCTTTTGTAATCAGCCAGACGGTAGCTATTTCAGCCGCTGCGGAAGAGTTCTTAGGCCATGGCGAAAAATATCTGAATTATCGCAACACGGCTGAAAACATGAAGATTGAGGGGTGGCAATATCTCCAATTAGCTGGCCCCTATCAGTCCTTTAAGGACCATAAAAGTGCTTATACTGCCTTTGCTACGCGGGTTGAGATGTATATTCAGAAGGATGTCCAAGGGTTTCTCGCCCAAACAGCGGAGCGGATGGAAGAAACTAGCACGTCTGGCGATGAGGTGGCCCAAAATAGTCAGTTGGCCTTGGATAAACTCAATGAGCAACTAGCGGCAAGAGCGCAACGGCTCAAGGAGATGGAAGAACAGCAGCAACGGCTAATAGACGAAAAGGTCGCTCAAGAAGCGGCCCAGGCCGAAGCGGCTGCATCGACAGCATCGATCCAAGCATCGACCCAACTTGTCACTGCGGCAGGTGAGACGTTACCTGCATTGGGAGCATTCGCTCTGGCATGGACCGATGAGCTTGACGACTTACATGTGCAAATGAAGGCTGCTGCAACCAGTCCTTCGCGCAATGGAACGGGTGGCAATCACTCGACTGCCTTGGCTGCTTCCAGCAATGGCTCAGGCGGAACGGCTACAGTAACGGTGCCTCAATTAGTCACGGCCAGTGAAGTGGCCGAAATTTTACAATGCTCCCAATCCGATTGCGAAACCTACCTCCCTGGGATTCTGGCTGGGCTACACGAATACGGCATTTTGGATAAGCCAGTCCTGATCGGCATTTTGGCCACTATCCGGGTAGAAACGGGGGGCTTTAAGCCTGTTCATGAATGGGGCGGGGAAAGCTACTGGAAGAAGTATGAAGGTCGCCAAGACTTGGGGAATGTCAACCCAGGGGATGGGGTGAAGTATCATGGTCGGGGCTATATTCAACTCACGGGGCGGGCAAACTATCGCGACTATGGCAAAAAACTCAATGCCAATCTGGAGAATGATCCAGATTTGGTCATGAGTCCGGAAATCTCAGCTAAAGTGTTGGCCTGCTATTTCAAAGATCGGGGAGTGGCAACGGCTGCTCGGGCCAGGGATTGGCGGCGAGTCCGCAAACTCGTCAATGGTGGCTATCATGGCTGGGATGTTTTTTCGCAATATGTTGAACGTGCTAAGGCAAGGATTGTTTAATTATGGAAATGAATCAGGATGTATTGGCGAACCAGATTGCAGCATTACGGGAAGATTTGATCGCGGCTCGGGTGTTGCAGGAGCAGCAACAGGAGTCCATCACATCATTAATTGCGTTATCCCAGCAACAAACTGCGGTGATTGAGCAGCAAAATGCGGTCATCAATCGGTTAATTGGGGGCAATAGCAACGGTGTGATGCCTGCTTCGAGTCGGTTGGTCCCGACCGCAGATATTTAGTCAACCATGCCTATCTAGCTGGAATGAGCCAAGATCACAATGAGCCAAGATCACAATGAGCCAAGATCACATTGCGTTCATCCTTATAAACCTGCCATCATCCTAAATCTGCTATTGGTCTAAATCTGTATGAAGAAATATCAGAATCATGGGTTAATCTGAGAGAGTTTCGGTAGGATCACCTATGCTAATTGCTAGCCTGAATAGTCATGTCTCAATTTGATAGCAACGTTTCTCCTCCCGTATCGTCTTCTTTGCGTCAGAACAGTGTGGATACGGAGACGGTCAATGTCTTGCCCGTTGATGATAGGTGTGCCCTACCTGATGTTTTAACGAAAGTCGTGGATGGCCAGCATCGGCCTACCTTGGTTTTGGTGGGCGGAGCCAGTAATCTCAGTGAGGAACATTTACAGCGGGTTCAGGCGATTTTTACCAATATACTGGCACCGCTGGCCGAGGAATTTGGTTTAATTGTGGTGGATGGTGGCACGGATGCGGGAGTGATGCGGTTGATGGGGAGTGCCCGGAGGGCGATCGCTGGCACCTTTCCATTGATTGGGGTGGCACCCATAGGCTTGGTGAATTTACCGGGCCAACCGGCCCTTTATGAAGACGCGGCGGATTTGGAACCCCACCATACCCACTGTCTTCTTATTCCTGGAAATCAGTGGGGAGACGAAAGTGATTGGATTGCAAACGTGGCATCGGTGTTAGCGGCGGATCATGAGTCGGTGGTGCTACTGGTTAATGGTGGGAACGTCACCTGGTTTGATGCGCGGGTGAATGTGGAGGCGGATCATCCGGTCATTGTCCTCGCGGGAAGTGGTCGGGCGGCGGATGTTTTGGCAAAGGCGATCGCTGGCGAACCGGTTGAGGATGAACGGGCCAAACCGTTGGTCGAGTCCGGGTTGCTGTCGAGTGTGGAGTTGTATCAGGCGGACTCTGTTCTGACGCAAGAATTGAAGCGACTTTTGCGGTTAGAATAAGGGCTTAGGGCCATTTCTTGTAAAAGAATTACCAACCAAATGAACGCTTAGGTGAACAATGCGCCCCCCATTAGGCGTTGGTAGCGCTCTTCTAGTTCAGCCTTAAGTCCCGCCCATTGAGCGAGGGTGGGATCGCGATCCACCAGGGATTCTGCCGCTTCCCTCGCTAGGGAGAGCACATCTTGATCATTGACCAAACTTGCTAGGGCAAAGTCGGGTAATCCTGACTGGCGCTTGCCTAGCACTTCTCCCGGCCCGCGAAATCGCATAGCCATCTCAGAGATAAAAAAGCCGTCCTGGGATTGCTCTAGGACTTTCAAGCGCTGCAAGGCCACCTCATTTTTAGAGTTGTTCATCAAGAGGCAAAAGGACTGCTCTCCACCCCGCCCCACTCGTCCCCGTAATTGGTGCAGTTGGGCAAGGCCAAACCGCTCCGCATGTTCAATCAACATCACGGTGGCGTTGGGTACGTCTACCCCCACTTCTACGACGGTGGTTGAGACAAGGATGTGACTGTGGCGATCGCGAAATTCGGCAATGGCCTGATCTTTCTCAGCAGAACTCATGCGCCCATGCACCAAGCCGACGCGAAACTCAGGAAAAATCGTGTCCTGTAACCGCTGGTGTTCATCGATGGCAGAGCGCAGGTCTAGCTTTTCCGACTCTTCCACCAACGGTAGCACCACGTAGACCTGGCGGCCCTGCACCATTTCCCGCCGGATTAAGTCATAGGCATGTTGGCGATCGCGTCCCCCCAGAATCGTGGTTTTGATGGCTTTACGTCCCGGTGGTAGCTCGTCAATTTGGCTCACGTCCAGATCTCCGTGGAGGGTGAGGGCCAAGGTGCGAGGAATCGGTGTGGCGGTCATCGTGAGGACGTGGGGATTGTTCCCTTTCTGTTGCAATCGTGCCCGTTGGGCCACGCCAAAGCGATGTTGCTCGTCAATCACCACCAGTCCCAATTGCTGAAACTGAACGGGATCTTCAATTAAGGCATGGGTACCTACTAACAAGGGCAACTCTCCGGTGGCTAGTTCCGTATGAATCTGCTTACGCTTGGACGTTTTCGTCGATCCCGTGAGTAGCTCTACTGGAAGATGGAGTAAGGTAAACCATTCCACCAACTTGCGGTAATGCTGTTCTGCTAGTACTTCGGTGGGAGCCATCAGTGCTGCTTGGAAGCCTGACTGAATCGCCGCTAAAATCGCCACCACGCCTACCACTGTTTTCCCCGAACCCACATCCCCTTGCACTAGGCGGTTCATGGGAATATTAGTGTGCAAATCAGCCAAAATATCATTGACGACTCGCTGCTGTGCGCCAGTGAGGGCAAAGGGTAGCACCTCATAAAATTGATCAATGAGTTTCCCAGTCGGAGCTAGAACCGCATTTGTGTGGTGCTGACGTTGTTCCTGCCGCCGTTTTAACAGCCCTAGTTGCAGGTAGAAAAATTCATCAAAAATCAGGCGACGACGGGCCGCTGCCAAGGTATCGTCACTGTCAGGAAAATGGACTTGGGCGATCGCCTCTGGCAAATCCACCAACCCGTGTTGCGATCGCACTGCCTCTGGCACCGCATCTGCCAACTGGGCCGCCGCTGGCAACGCCGCCACCACGGTCTTCCGCACCAAATCCGCCCCCACCCCTTCACTCAGTCCGTACACGGGCACCATCCGCCCCACTTTCATGGAATCGATGGAACCGCCTTCGTGATCCAATACCTCAATCTGAGGATCATCTAAGGTCGTACCGTACTTGTTTTGCTTTACCAGTCCCGATGCTGCCACGACTGCTCCCGTGGGATAGCGTCGCTTTTGCTGCTCCTGCCAGCCTCGGTTCCGATAGCGATCGCCAGGGTAAAATCGGGTGAGCTTGATCATTCCCGTGTTGTCTTTCAGCTTTAATTCAAAAATGGTGAGCTTGTTATTCTTGGGCGTGGTGAAGCAATTGCACCGCATCACCCTGGCAATAATGGTCACCGTTTCTCCCGGCAACAAATCCTGAATCCGGACCTGACGGGCATAGTCAATGTGATCGCGGGGATAATAAAACAACAAATCCCGCACGGTGAATAGTCCCAGTTTGGCCAAGCGCTCACTGTTTTTGGGGCCAACGCCGGGGAGGTAGGTGATGGGTTGGTCGAGGCGAAGAGGATTAGATTGGTGCTTGTGATCAACGGGGAGGGTTTTGGGAGTGGGGGAGTGGGGGAGTGGGGGAGTGGGGGAGTTTTGAGTTTTGAGTTTTGAGTTTTGAGTTTTGAGTTTTGAGTTTTGAGTTTTGAGTTTTGGGTTTTGAGTTTTGGGT
>JBFRWC010000121.1:0-3150 GCA_051439365.1 Leptolyngbyaceae cyanobacterium | reverse complement strand
ATCCAGCACCTTGAGAATCTCCGAAATATGCTGTTGGGGGGGGAAAGCATTCCGTATTAAGAAATCGGCAATATGATCATCCTCTTCGCCACCAAGCAAGATGCCATCAGCTTCATCCACAGCACGTCCAGCTCGGCCAACCTGCTGATAATAATGAACCACTGATGACGGTCGCTGAAAGTGAATGACAAAGCCAAGGTCCGGTTTGTCAAAACCCATCCCAAGGGCAACGGTCGCTACCAGCACTTTGATTTCATTATTCAGAAGTTGTTGTTCCAGCTCCTCTTTGATTGAGCTTCCATCTCCACGATCTGATATGTCAGCATGATAAGCCTTGGCATCAATACTGTTGATCTGGAGCCATTCAGTTACCCGCTCGGCGTCGCGCTGGGTGAGCGTATAGATAATTCCGCTTCCGGGGAGAGTCGGAATTATTTGCGCCAGCCATGCCATCCGGGCGGCTGGGCTGGGCATGTTGATATTCTGCAGTTTTAGGCTTTTACGGACCAATGATCCTCTTTGGAGAATAATATTCTGACCTAGCTGCGATTTAACATCATTTACAACCCGGTCATTTGCAGTAGCCGTGGTTGCCAAAACAGGCACGTTCGATGGGATAGCCTGCAGAACGCGCACAATCCGACGATAATCCGGCCGGAAATCATGCCCCCAGTCAGATATACAATGAGCTTCATCGATAACAAAGAGCCCTATATTGTTGGCCATATTCGCCAGGACGTTTTGACGGAAGTCGTCATTTTCCAATTGCTCCGGTGAGATTAAAAGGACATCTACCTGATTTAACACCAACTCGCTCTGGATCTGTTCCCACTCTTCATTATTGGTGCTGTTGATAGTGCGGCCTGTTATGCCAATTCGTTTAGCGGCCTCGAGCTGGTTCCGCATTAACGATAGTAAAGGAGAAATTAGAAGCGTTGGGCCAGTGCCTTGTTCACGCAATAGTCTTGTCGCGAGGAAATAGACCATGCTTTTTCCCCAACCAGTGCGCTGCACGACAAGGACTCGGTTTCTATTTAGAATCTGCTCAATACTATCCCATTGTCCATCACGAAAAGACGCAGCTGGATTATTCAGTGCCGTTCTTAAATATTCTAATGCAAGATGTTTCATTGCTAGTTCATGTCATTTGTAGCCCAACTATTTATTATTAGAGGGAATTTTTTCTGTCTAATCAGCCATATGGGTAACTAGGTAGAAATATTTCAGTATAATCCCTCCATATTGGGTGATTAGACAGAAAATCGTCCGCCTAATCCTCCATATCGGGAGATTAGGCAGAAAAACTTCAGTATAATCCCCTCTTCAATTGGGAGGGCGGGCTGTGTAATATTTGTTTATCGGTGTTAATACAAAAATACTCCATGCAGCCATCTCACCCTCATCCCAGGAAATTGCTTGACCCAGTGCGTGATGTTATTCGCCTCAAGCACTATTCCTATCGCACTGAGCAAACCTATGTGCAGTAGATTTATCGTTACATCCTGTTTCACAACAAACAGCACCCAAAGTAGCGATCGCCCTCTCACCTCTAACACCGAGAGCGATCGCCCTCTCACCTCTAACACCGAGAGCGATCGCTCTCCCCCAAACAAGGATTATGGGCCAGATAATCATGCAGCCACTGACACCCTTGGTTGATCAGTTGTTGCAGACTCGCCGTAGCATCATCCGAGGTCAGGGTCACAAACCTTTTGCCCGTTCATCGAGCTAGGGTTACATTCGCTACTGATCTACTACCGCTTGACAATATAATGGTGGAAGCTCGCCCAAGTGATATTTACCCCAATCCTATTCTTCCTTCTAAATCAAGTCCCATGCCTAAATCAACTCAATCGACATCAACCTCTCTCCAGTCCCAGACGGATGAATGTGGTGTAGCACACCTGTCTCCCACGGCCCTGAGTTTGATGGCCGGCTTTTTCAAAGTATTGTCTGAAGCCAGCCGTTTACAAATCGTTTGTGTCCTCAAAGCTGGCCCCAAGAATGTGACTGAGATTATTGAAGCCACTGGCTTGGGACAGGCCAATGTTTCCAAACACCTCAAGATGATGGCCCAAGCTGGCATTGTGGCTCGACAACAAAAAGGGGTATCCGCATACTATCAGATTGCCAATCCCTTTGTGTTTGAACTCTGTGAACTGGTCTGTGATGCCCTGTCGATCCAGTTTGAGCAACGAAATCAGCAATTTGAGCAACTGGATGCCATGCGGCAAGGTCGGGAATGATGGGCGATCGCCACTCCCCTACTGGAGCATCTCGTTGCCTCCCTTACTCGGTTGCAGTGGCGATCGCCCTAGGGCTAACGGTCGCGCTCGGATTGTGGACGAAACTCGGTTATCGAGGCTGGGGAGCAGCTTGGGTGAACGACTCCAGCGGCGGAATTCTCTACGAAGTGGCCTGGATCTTAGCCGTGGGTCTGATTTGGCCCCGGTGGCGTAGTCGCAATATTGCCTTGGGCGTGTTTGTAGCCACGGCGGTGATCGAATTTAGCCAACTGATTCCCTTTCCCAAAGCCTTGGTGTCCAATCTGCTGTGGCGATTACTCATGGGAAGCACCTTTGTTTGGTGGGACTTTCCCCACTACGCCATCGGGTGCGTTTTGGGTTGGTTGCTCCTGCAACAGTTGCGCGATCGCTATCTTGGGGCTGCCGTTCAATGACGATTCGACCGACCCACGGTGGTAATCGCAATTGGGCCGCTCAATTCGCCCATTGCCGCCCCGACCAAATCCTCGACTTTTCCGCCAGTATTAACCCATTAGGTCCACCACAGTCGGTGCTCCATGCGATTCAAGCCAACCTGCATCGTCTGATTGCTTATCCTGATCCTAGTTACGGCGAGTTGCGATCGGCTCTGGCAACGTTCCATGATTTACCACCAGATTGGATCATGGTGGGCAACGGGGCGGCGGAACTGCTGACCTGGATTGGGCGGGAGTTGGCGACGCTGCCTTGTACCTATGGGTTGGCTCCGGGGTTTGCGGATTATGGTCGGGCGATCGCCTCCTTCAATGGCAAATTCATCCCCTTAACCTTGGATCTTGATGCGCTCTTACACAATTCTGGGGATTTGACCAATAGCTGGGCTTGTTGTCCTGAACTGGCAAACGGGATCGCCCCTAGCTCCAAC
>JBFRWC010000120.1:0-8276 GCA_051439365.1 Leptolyngbyaceae cyanobacterium | reverse complement strand
GCCCACCCCTGTCCGTTCCCCAACAAACCCAAACGCCATCCGCAAGTCTCCCGCTTGATAAAAGCCAAAGCCAAAGACCGACCCGACCCAAATCCGCGTATGTCCACCTGGGAGAACACTACCCATCACCACCTGTCCCGATTGTTGCAAACCGCCACCGACAGCCTGATCCCGTAATAATTGTCCCTGATCAATCCAGTAGACATGATTGCGATTAACAGCAAACTGCGTGATTCCCTGATGACTTTCAGCCGCGAGTCGCTGAGGGGAAGCCTGGGGATGGAGGCGCACGATTTGATCCCCCTGCCCAATCCAAGTTGCCTCCCCCTGAATGCCCCAACGCAAGTTAGGATGCAGGTCCCCTTCTAAGATGACTCGGCCATCTTCCCGCTGAAATTTGCCCTGATGCCACTCTACCCAATGTAGGGTTTTGCTATCACAGCCAGCATGGAGAATGATTCCTTCCATGACTGCAACGACGGTGGTCGTCACCTGACCGTGGACGATTTCTGTAGGCATAGGAGGGGGCGTGAGTGCCACCTTCACCGTACATTCAGGACAATGGGAGCGAGCGTGTTCAATGCCACAGCTAGGACAGGTTTGCCAGTGCAGTTGGTCAAGGAGCGATCGCGGCAACTCCCCCCGCCAATCCTGCTCAAACACCTGATGAAAATGGTGCAACAGGTCATCAGACAATCGCTCTGGTGGCAATGCAGGCTTGGGGTAGCGTACCTCTGGGTGGAATACGGTAATCCGATGGAGGGGTCGAGCTGCGTGGGGGATTGCTTTTGCTTTATCCTTAGGCTTATAAATGCCACCATAAGGATCGACAAACAGGAGACACTGCATTAGCATTACCGCGAAGGCATACCAGTCAGACTCAGGGCTGTGCTTCTGCTGGAGGATGGGTGAATTGGCTTGGCGATCGCACAGCAATGGATCAACAAATCGAGCCGTAAACATTGGGCAAGAAAACGTGCCAAATTGAAACGAATCCGCATCAATAATGTACGCCTGGGTATCTTTTACCAGTACATTCAGATCATTAAAATCCCCAATCACCACTTGAGCTTGGTGCAATCGCGTCAAAGTGCGATGTAAATCCTGGAAAATCTGCACGACGGTTTGGGCAGAGATAGACTGACGGAAAGCGCGATCGCCATAGCGCAACAAGACTTCCGCATCTCGCAACAGGGGCATGGTATAGCCCAATACCCGCTGCTCCGTGGCATCCGTCGCCAAATCCAGAGGACTGACGACCCGATCGGGTAGATGGGGCGGAAACTGGCGTAACTTTTGCTGATGCTGATCCAGCCGATCGACTGCGGCTTGTTGAGCTTCCGGTATTCCCGCAAAATCAGGATGATCCGGTGGCTTAAACACCTTCAATGCGCGATCTTTGCCAAGTTTGAACACATCCGCCTCCCCACCCTTTCCAATCGCACTCCGAGCACTCACCCGTACCTTTTTCCGATTAACGTAAATATCCATTGTTCTTAGTTCTCCTGTGTCCCAGTCTCCGACTGGGATAAACACTAGAGCCTCCGGCTCCAAACATACCTAGCGGGACGCTGAGTATCAGGGGTTAACGCCCCAACGCCCTAACTCCGGCACTTCCCAACCCTCCAATGCCCTAACCCCCCAACGCCCCAACGCCCCAACGCCCTAACTCACTGATCGCCTCACCACCACCAACGTCGTATCATCTGGCAACAGTCCTCCCGACTTCATCAACTGCTGTTGCGACCAGTCTGCCTTCACTGATTCCCGATTGATTAATGCTAAGCGTCGCCGTACCAGATCTAGATTTTTGAAATAGCGATCATCGCACCAAAACTGACTCAGATCGCCCACCGATTCCGCCTTGCCAGGGAGAGGATGGGACGCGATCGCCCCCAAGTCCACCACCCCATCGCTCCCAATCATCACTGACTCCACCATTGCAGTTGGTGCCTGACGGTAAACCTTGATATCACAAAATCCAGGAGTTATCTTGAGTGGCTCCTCAGCCAGCAGATAAGCCAGATAAGGCGGTGCATTATCTGGAAATGGACCCAGAGCTACCACTTCTCCATTGAGGGCAAAGACCCCATCCCCGATCCCGAAAATAGTGGTGAAATCTGGCGTGATCACGACTCCAACAATCGTAAACAATAAATAGTGGTTGATCACCACCTCGATTGGAGCCATAAAGGTAGTCGCGATCGCCTCCAGCTTTATGAGCAGTCTTGCTTGTACTGTCGGCCAGAACTGTTCATCTTTTAGATGAATCTCCGATTGCTGGATCTGTTGATGCACCGTCTCTAGAACTAGTCGCGCCCCCAACTGTGCCCCAACTTCACTATGAGGCGCACTGCCACAACCATCACAGACAACGGCGATCGCAGTCTCGTCTTTCTGGAAATACCCAAAGGCATCCTGGTTGTTCTGTCCTTTACGGCGGTGACGATGGCCTAAAACGGACCCCGCAGCAATGTCAAAGCACAATGTCATCAGAGCATATCCCCTATAGTGTCAATCGTACACCAACCTCAATACCCGTATCATAGTGTCTAAAAAACACTATGTCAATAGCGAGCTAGTTCCAGGGTTTGCCTTCCTTGTCAGCATAGGTATCGCTGTAGAGCCAGCAGGGCTACCAGAGGCATTTTTGTGGGGACGCTTTACATCCTCACAAAAAACTTAGATTTTGTTTAATCCTTAATCCTAAATAAGGAATCAATGTCGATTGTCAAAAATCGATCAATCGCCAGATATACCCAACAGACCGATGATGCCGAATCAGTTCCAGTTTTCTGAAACCCTAGCTGCTGAATTAATGCTTCATAGCCGGGATGGATGATTAATGTATGCAAATCACAGATATTTGGAAAGTCTTGCTGCATGGCTTTCAAGGTTTGTTGGGCATCCTTGAGCATCAGGGGCAAAGTTGGCTGACGGAACGGGGCATCAATGACCCAACTGCGGATAAAAATGGCTCGGCACTGGCGATCGCCCACTGCCGCCATTTCAAATGGATCGGTCTCTGAGACGGCACTGAGGTGGAGACCATTGCTAGGCGGACCAAAAAAGATCATTTCTGAGGCAGGACTAGTGGGATAAAATACATAGAAGCCAACCGGATTCAAATTATCGCAACGACGCAGCACCCGCATTCCAGCCGCATACTGGTCAGCCCACTGGCGCAAAATTTGGCTGATGCGGTAAGGAACCAACTCAGCATTACGATTCATCCAGTTGTAATTTTGGGCTAGCAGATTGGCCACAGGAATGACATCGCAGCGAGGGTTAAACTCATCTGTGATGACCTCAATTTCTTCTACCCCTTCAGCTTGATTTTGTAGCTCTGGGAGAGGACTAATGGCGATCGCCAACGTATTGCCATCAAAGGTTTTTCGTACTAACCCTAGTGCAGCTAACTTATCCAGCATCATCCCTGCCGATCGCTCACTACCGCGATCGCTATCTGGATAAAACAAGAGTGCTGCCTCGCGGCAGGTACAACTCACCTCCCCATCCGGCACTCCCAAATTTTGCACAGGTTGGATAGCGGTCTTATCCCGTTGTGTCCTTTGCTTTAACCACAAGTAGGCCCATAATCGAACAAAGCACTCAGCCCGTCGTCGGGTCAACCCCACTCGTCCCATTAGCAACGACACATACTCGCGCTGACGATTATGGGCAAACCACTCATCTATCCGTTCAGGTTCCACGCTCCACCATCCGCAGCCAACTTAGTTGTATCTCTTTATGTATATCTATTAAAACTTAAAAAGTAGGCTACTTTTGTAAATATCTAGAATTACAGGCAAAAAGCTGTAAAAATAAAAATCTTATCAAAGTCTTCGCAAGATCTGATCTGGCACATGATCACACATACCTATAGTGAGATAATCTAGTCTAGAACATAATCACACACACCCATAGTGAGATAAAACTATCGTGATGATAATGGGGCACTACAATGACCTTCAAAATTCTTAGTTTGGATGGAGGTGGAATTCGAGGTGTTTTATCCACCAGGATTTTACAAGAAGTAGAGCATCAAATCCAAACAAAGTATGGACAACGACTAGATGAATATTTCGACTTAATTGCAGGCACCTCTACGGGGTCTCTAGTTGCTGCTGGCTTGTGTTTGGGAAAAGAGACTCAAACGATACTTCAGATGTATCATGATCGGGGGCAAGAAATTTTTCCTAAACATATCCGTGACCGTCGCAAATTACCCATCGTTGGACAACTATGGGGGTTTCTTTATCCCCACGGTGATCCCGAACAGAATATCCCAGGACTATCCACAGTTTTACGGGATACCTTTGGTGACATCAGCATTGCTGATGTGGGTCGAAAAATCACGACTGCTAGGGGGGACATTATTGAACGCCCAATTTTGTTAGTCATGGCTTACGATACGCTGTCCCGTAATACCACCTTTTTTGCCAGTAACAATCCAACGACAAAACCTCGATGGTATGACCAATTTCCCCTGTGGCGAATTTGCACTGCATCGGCATCGGCACCCACCTTTTTTCCTCCCTATGAACTCCCATTTTATCCAGAAGAAAAAGTCGATCAAGTTCTACCTCATATTGACGGTGGTGTATCAGCCAATAATCCATCTCTAGCAGCTATCTCCCATGCCCTGAGGACAACCAATGTAAAATTTGAAGAGGTGGTGGTGGTATCCATTGGAACGGGTCAGGCGACTGAACCTTATAGCTATCATCAGATTAAGCAGTGGAAACCGTTCAATTGGATTAAAAATTTACCCAATATTTTTATAAATCCAGGAGCTACTATTACGAATACCATCTGTAGTCAATTACTCAATGCTAAGGAGTATCGTCATCTCCGGTTGGACTTTGAACTCAATCGCCATTTCATTGACCGTCAAGACCCTAACCAATACAAATTCTTACGCCAGGTTAATCCTAATCCAAACAACCAATATCTCACTCCAGCCAAATATATTTCTGAGGCAATTGATGATCCAGAAGCCTATGATGATTTGCTCAAAGTGGCTGAAGCTTATTTGAACAAAGGCCATGTGACCTTTATCACGCCAGAATGGGCTTCAATTCCCGCAAAGGAGGCGATCGCCCGATTTATCAAACTTTATCCACCACTAGATGATCTCAGCAAAGGATCAAGGATTAAATAAAATCTAAATTTTGGGCAAGGGGCGATGCTGGTTGACTGACAAAAATTAGGGCTTGGGCGCGAAAACCGCTCCCCTACAAGGGATTGGGACAATGTAGGGGTCAGGTCTCCTGACCCAAGGCAGGAACAAGGTTTTAGGCAGTTTTGTCAGTCAATCAGGGGGCGATGTCCGCTGTCCCTCACCCTAGGTCTCTTTTTATTGGCAAATCCCTAAGCATGAGGGAATAGTTGAATCGCGTGGGGAGCGATCGCCACTTTCACTGGAGTCCCCACCTCATAGCAACAGTCTACTGGCACCCTAGCATGAACCGTTCGTCCCGATGGTAACTGTAGACAGTAGCGATTTTCCCGTCCTAGAAATTGGCGATCGCGCACAATCACTTCTGAGGTTGTGTCCGCTGTGATGCTGACGTTCTCCTGCCGGATCATGAGGTCAATTGTGTCAGAGACCATTGCTGGCGTTTGGCCATGCTGCTCTGATGCTAGGGGAGAAGATTGGGCTACAGCCATAGCAATTTGGCCCAACTCTGTTGACCAGCAATTTCCCACACTCTGGGCTGGCAGGAAATTGGCCTGGACAATAAATTCAGCAATAAAGCGAGAGGCTGGTTGACAGTACAACTCTTGAGGAGTCCCAATCTGTTCTAGACAGCCGTTAGCCATCACGGCAACGCGATCGCACACCGACAGAGCCTCCTCTTGGTCATGGGTGACAAAAATCCCAGTTGCCCCCACTGATTTGAGAATATTTCGCAATTCCTGCCGAAGTTGTAGCCGCACCGTCGCATCTAGATTGCTCAGCGGTTCATCCAATAAAACCATCGGCGGCTTAGGCGCTAACGCCCGTGCTAAGGCTACTCGCTGTTGTTGACCTCCCGAAAGCTGATGGGGGTAACGATTGGCCATCCCTGCCAACCCCACCAAATCCAGAACTTCAGAGACCCGTTGCCGCTTAGCGGTCGGCGGCAACGAAGCACCACCTAATATCCCTTTACGTCGGTGATTCAGCCCGAACGCAACGTTTTTGGCTACGGTTAGGTGGGGAAACAGAGCGTAGTCTTGAAACACCATACCAATGCCCCGCCGTTCTGGCGGAACCCAAGTGTTAGGGCCAGTAACTTCAATCCCGCCCAAAGTGATATTGCCCGACTGGGGACGGTCAAATCCCGCAACCAGGCGCAATAGAGTGGTTTTGCCACACCCCGATGGCCCCAACAAGCCTAACAACTCTCCCTGTTGAAGAGAGAAAGCTACCTGGTTCACCGCTGGCATCGCTGCACCTGCGAACGTGCGCTGAATTCCTGAAATAGCGAGCACTGTTGGTGAGCCAGTTTCTGATTTAGAAGAATAGGTGCTAATGGCGCTTAAAGCCCCTGGTGAAGCCGACTGATGAGCCTTGATCATGTGTAAATCTGAAAAATGCTTGGTTGTCATAGCAGCTAGAAACTGTGCTTCCACCGTGGCAGATGGCTATTAGATGTACCATTTCTAGCCTGCCATATTAACCGATATTTTTGCAACTATTTCTCATTAACTACAGATTTCGATAGACTGCTCAGAGTTACAGATAGTCCCCGATTTCTTGTTTCTTCAAGCAACCGGAGACTATCATGCTTTAGGTCTCTTTTGAGAAAGCCCCTCTACTGTAGGATGCTGTTAGCACCAGCATAACGCACCACAAATTGGTAATTTTTCACCCAGAAATCACCTTACAAAGGCGCTTCGTTGCTGAGCACGAAGTTTTCCACCGTCAGGTTAGAACTCCCTTGCACCAATGCAAGTAAGGTCATATCGGTTCCTGGTCTGCTACCATTTGCATCGATCCAAATGGCCGTGTTGCCATTCGTCTGAATGATATCAACAAATTGGTCAAAGCGTTGTAGGTCCGTTGCTCCGGCAGTATCTTCTGAAAAGTCCTTGCTGGCAAAAATAGAGGACAGATCGATCCGATCTTGCCGTTTGTTGAAACCTCGAATCCTATCCCTACCATCGTTAACCTGCTCGTACACAAACGTATCGCTGCCACGGCCTCCCCTAAGAATATCGTTACCTGTTCCCCCGTTGAGGATATCGTTACCTGTTCCCCCGTTGAGAATATCGTTGCCTGTTCCCCCGTTGAGGATATCGTTGCCTTGTTCGCCCAATAGTCGATCGTTACCACTTTGCCCCAAGAGAACATCAGAGTTTTGACCACCCCGAAGGCGATCGCGTCCGGTACCACCATCGATATAATCTTGGCCCCGCCCTCCTTGGATGCGATCGTTGCCTGCTTCTCCAAACAATTGGTCTTGCCCAGAACTACGGCGCTTCGAGTTGCCGATAATAACATCGTTTCCAGCCCCTCCAGCGATCCAATCTGCCTCGGGAGTTCCTCTTAGCACATCTGATTGAAAGGTTCCCCGCTCTGTGACTTGTGGGGCCAACTCTTGAAAGACAATTTCAGGTGGGGCAATGCCCAAAGACTCATTGCCTCCGTCTGATTCCGGGGCCGGGAGCAAAGATCCTGAAGAGACCTCAGGGCTAGGCTCATCTGAAGGAGATTGTTCTGGGATTAACCCTGAAACGAGTTCTGGGGATGAAGCTGGGGTGGGGACGAGGTTGGATTCAGAACTTGGAGCAGAATTGGGTTGAGGTACCGGATCGGAGCTAGGCACTAGGTTGGTATCAAGACTGAGATCAGAGCTGGAATCAGGTGTAGGGACGGGCACGGGGTCAGGCGTAGGGACGGACGCGGGATCAGGTGTAGGGGCGGGGACCGGATCAGACGTGGGGGCTGGGGTTGGATCAGGTACGGGGGCAGGCACGGGATCAGAGGTGGGGGCTGGGGTTGGATCAGGTGTGGGGGCTGGGGTTGGATCAGGTGTAGGGGACGGGACCGGATCGGGCGTGGGTGCAGGAGTTGGATCAGGTGTGGGTATCGGGGCCGGATCAGGGGCGGGGGCGGGCACGGGATCAGGCGTGGGGGCTGGGGCTGGATTAGGCGTAGGGGCGGGATCAGGCGTGGGTGCCGGGGTTGGATCTGGCGTAGGGGCAGGGGCGGGATCAGGTGTGGGGGCCGGGACCGGATCGGCCGTGGGGGCGGGGACAGGATCGGGTGTAGTGGCGGGGGAAGG
>JBFRWC010000119.1:0-16256 GCA_051439365.1 Leptolyngbyaceae cyanobacterium | reverse complement strand
CCCCCACCCCAAGCCTTACCCCACCTACCCCGCGTTATCCACTCCCCAGAGCAAGCCGCCGCATGGCTCAAGGGGCAAGCCGTGGCTGGTGTTGTCCCGGACTCGTCCTCTGTAACATCATCCCATCGTGTATCCCCAGCACCCCAACCTCTGGAATGTGTCCAAGTTTGTCACCGTTCAGGGCAATTCCTGGGGATTGGATATTGGCGTGAGCCGCCTCTAGGGGAACCTCACCTCAACCCAACCGCATCAGCGACTCTCCAACCTAAAGTGGTCTTTAACTAATGCTCTATCACTTGCCGCAAGTAACCCTACTTCACAGACGAGGTCCAACGGTAGGGACTGGTCCACAGGAGTAAGCATCAGCATATCAGCAACATTACAGAGAATAGCCATCCTAATCCAATGATCGAGAACGGCATCCTCCGAAGGATTGCGATGAAATGTTACGTTCTCTTCATCCAATCCAAAACGAGTACGGGGAAAATTCGTAAAACACAGGTGTGGACGCTAGGAACTTCGTTGTTTCTACATAAAGTTCTGCCAGAAATCTGGGCACTCTGAAAATAGGGGCCGATGAGACCCGTTTCTTCCCAGATTCTAGGTACGGAAACAAATCACCTCTCATCGGCTTCAAGAACCTTAACGATTAGTCCAGAGATGTCGAGTTATGAACGTTAGCCCAAAACACCTCCGCTTTCCCATTTGGAAATTTCTCAACCAACGTGTGTTTGATCCGAAACACAGGCTTCATCTCCGCCCTCAGCGCTACTGGCACTTTTACCAATGTCAGCACCTAGAGACGTGTTGGGCAATGCAATATGAACCAGAACAGGGTTCTCGAAACCCATAATCCTTCGCGCTGCGTCATCAAAAAGTAATTTATCTGAACTATAGATGTGAGCCGTTGTGAGCGATCGCGCCTCTCCCCGCCATTCTCATCCTCAACCCTGCCCATTCCTGAGAATATCCTTAAAATGCATCGGAATGTGACAGATTCAGCCCGATTCCTCTTGTCGTTGGGTCAATATCGTCTAGAATCATTCTAGATACAGACCCATTGTGGACTGTAGCCACAGTCCCATGTATCTATCATCATTACGTTTCAGCGGAATAGCCTGTTCGATGGATGACCGTTTTCATTCCCATGAGTCTCGCGATCGCTCCCTTATCCAGTCGGCCCCCTTCTTTGAGGGCTTACCTCAGGATGTGGTTGAAAAAGCCACAGCCCACGTCGTTACCCGCAATCATCCTGCCAATCAGCAAATTCTCCTAGAAAATGACTGGGGGAGTTCCGTCTATTTCATCATGGAAGGATGGGTGAAGATTCGCACCTACAATGTTGATGGCAAAGAGGTCACTTTAAATATTCTTGGTAAAGGGGAACTCTTTGGCGAAATGGCCCCCTTGGACGAGGTACCCCGCTCTAGTGATGTGATTACTCTCGTCCCGACGACGATTAGTAATTTACCGTCTCAAGACTTTGTGCAGTTGATCCAAACAGAAGCAAGGGCAGGGATTCACTTAGCCCAGCTCATGGCTCGTCGCCTCCGTCAAGTCAATCGTCGATTGCGCCTGCGCGAATCAGACAGTACATCAAGAGTGGTTGATATCCTGTTATTTTTGGCTGATGGCCAGGGAAAACCAGCGGCTCAAGGCATTGAAATTCCCAATTTACCTCACCGGGAGTTGAGTAGCTTGAGCGGATTGGCTCGTGAAACGGTGACTCGGGTGCTGAGCAAGATCGAAAAGAAAAACCTGATCCAGCGCGATCGCGAGACCCTCTGCATTCTTGATGTGAATGCTTTAGAGAAGATACTGATGTAGACCCTTTCTCACCTATGCTCGGTGCGTTACGGCCCCCGACAAGCTGGCGAACCGTTATGGCGATCGCCACTGGGTTCGCCATAACGGTTATTACTTTTGGGGTCGTCGCGGCAACAGATTATTTTGAGAGACGCTGATGTCGTCCCCACTATTGCCCCGCCCAATCGCTCCCCGCTCAGGAGAGTTCTGCTCAATGATCAAGGGCGGCACAATAATCGGTTCAGGCCGATCCTGTTGCTGGTTTTCGATGGCCAGATTATCTTCAGCAAAGGCGATCAATCCTGACACCCGATGTTCAAATGGGGGGGATGTCAGCAGTGGCTGAGCTTGATCAATCGCTGTTTGCCATTGGCGATCGTCTAATAATCGTTGGGCCTTGAGCCATAGGCTTTGTTCTAGATTCCACTTGAGGGCGGTCAGTTGAATTTGGGCTTGGAGGGGATGATTCGAGGGAATATTATGGGCTAGGTTAATCGCAGTGGCGATCGCAGCATTCACACTTCCCTGAGCATATTGGGCTTCAGCTTGCTCCAAGCTCCGCACAAACCACTCTCTAATCAAGGTTTGGGACTCTTGGTGGTGGGCTTGGGCGGCCTCCGGAATCGCCTTCGCCATTGCAATTGCGCCCATAAAATCTTGTTGTTCAGCTAGCTGCTGCGCCTGAGCCAGAGCACATCGCCCTTCCAACTCGATGGCCGTATCATATAGCTGGTGGGAAATCGCCTGAAGATGTTGGGCCTGTTGCCAACATTGTTCGTATTGGTGCTGACCATGCTGGCTTTCAATACTCTGCACTAGGGCAGTAATTCGCCGTTGTTGCTGCATGTCCTGGTAGCCCCTCATTCCTAGACCCAGAACCACCAAGGTGCTAATACTCCCAGCGAGCACCACTTTGGAGTTGGGCACAGCCGCAAGCGATCGCCATGCTGGATCAACCAGTTTTGTTGGAGTCTCGGTTAGTGCCTGCTTGAGCCAATCGGCCCCGCTTTGCAGCCAGTGAGACATCAGCGGCAAGGGATTTGCCCAAGCCCGTTGAGGATCGGCTGACACCGTACCGTGGGCTGAGGATCGTCGTGATTGGGACCGTTGTAAGGGTGGGTGTTGTAAGGGTGGGTGTTGTAAGGGTGGGTGTTGTAAGGGAGACCGTTGCGACGGGGGACGTTGTGCTGGGAACCGTTGTGATGAGGGAGGGGACGATATCGTCGCTTTCTTTCTCCGCTGGCTTGACGTGCTAGGCTGATTCCTCCTAGTCGGGCCAGAGGTCGTCAAGAGGGCTGTTTCACATGGAGGTAAGGGAGGGGATGCCAAGGGCTGTTCAACGGTTGGAGCGCGATCGCCCTCCAACCCGTCTGTCTCGGGTTGAGGACCCCCCATATCTAGCGTGACCGTATTGGCGATCGTTTGCGTTGCCCGTGGCAGTTGTCTGCGGGTGCAAGGGTCTGCCTCTGCCATGGTTTGAGCAATATCGCTGGGTTCTGGGAGTTCGATAAACGTGGGCGGAGAGGCCAATTCATGGGGGACCTCGTGATCAAGCGCCTCGCGATCAAGCGCCTCGTGATCAAGCGCCTCGCGATCAAGCACATTACGATCAACGGCTAGGGCATTGGCGGGATCAGCAATGGTTTCATCGGCTTGGCAAAAGGGAGTTAACGCTGCGGCCCCGTCTAACTCTAGTTGGGCATGGGTTGAAGCCGGGACATGATTGAGAGTAAAGGCGTTGGGCCAATGATTTGAGGCGGTGTTAGTCGAACTGCCCCCGTTCACCGTATTGGCCACATTCAATTTCTCCAGTGCCCGCAGTGCATCCCAGGCATCACTGTAGCGATCTTTGAAGTGATAGGCCACCATTTTGGTCAGAAAAGCCGCCATATCATCGCTAACCTCGGCTTTGTCGCGCCACACCAACTCCCCGGTGTCAAAATCTTCTTTGAAGAACCGAGGTTTTACGCCTGTTGCCGCCTGAACGCCGATAATGCCGAGGGAATATAAGTCACTATTGGGGCGAGGTCGCCCCCGAGCTTGTTCCATCGCCATATATCCCATGGTGCCAATGGCAATGGTATGTCCCGTTTCGTCACTAATAGGAGTCTGGGTACGAATTTGCTTCACGGAGCCAAAATCCACGAGGACCAGTGCCCGATCCGGTTGGCGACGAATTAAGTTATCCGGCTTCACGTCTCGATGAATCACACCCCGGTCGTGGACGAAAACTAGGATGGAAAGGACATCGTGGAGTAGACGGTAGATGTCAGCTTCCGACCACTGAACCCCTTCTTTGAGTTCCTTGGACAAAGGATATCCCCGGACTAGGTCTTGAACAATGTAAAAATCGCCTTTTTCCTCGAAATATGCCAGTAATCGGGGAATCTGGGGATGTTCACCCAAGCGCCCCAGGGCGATCGCTTCAGTTTCAAATAAGCGGCGAGCATTGGCCATCTGTACCGAGTCAAGGGCGACTGGCTCCAGATGTTTGAGAACGCAGTAAGGATGGCCAGGAAGACGGGTGTCTTCTGCAATGTAGGTTTGGCCGAACCCTCCTTTGGATAAGGTTCGGATAATACGATATCGGTTGTCGAGTAGGTCACCCAGCATTGCTTTCTCTAGTCACTACTACCATTCGATTCTAATCTCTATTCCAGCACAAACAAGGATGGAGCCATACCCATTAAACGGGGTGCAAGGATATCGATATCTCTACACCACAAGGGGGATCATCGGTATTTTAGGCAATCAGTAGCCCAACTAGAAGGGCGATTATTCCAGTTAAACAGATGGCTGAGGTGATGGCGATCGCATGATTACACTGCAAGCCATACCGACATCCACCGTACAGGAGCAAAAGCAAGTAGCCTCCGCCAATCAAACTGATGAATCCGAACACGGGTGCGGTCCCCCATCCCCCGGCCAAAATAATGCCGTAGAGGGGAAATAACCCGATCCCCGCCAGAAAATAGCTCAGTCGCCATTTCACGGGTTGTTTGGCGATCACTTGAGTGAGAACACTGCCCAACAGGATGATGATAAAGGGAGTCAAACCGAGACCGATTAGCATCACCCAGGAAAGGCTCTTTCCCACAGTGCTACCTTCTATTAGACCAATCGCCCTAACGTTTGACCAGCGAGAATTTACTGTATGAACCAGGGTTAAGACAAAGCCTGTGAGTAGAATCAGGCTCACCAGGTTAGCCCGTGGAGGGGGAAGTCGATCGCTACAGATGGCCATGCTTTGCCTCGGTTGGGTGACGACGCGCAAGAGCACCATTGCCAGGTCGCCTGGTAGGGCACGAAGAGAACTGAAAAGGACAGTACTGATTCTGGCACTGCGGTCCAGTTGGCGATAGGCAGCGCGAGCATCATGGGCCAAGGCCACTTTTTGTTGGCGAATCAAAATTTGTTCAGCCTGGATGAAGTCTTGTTGGGCTTGGGAATACTCCTCCAGTTCTCGATAACTGATGCCTCGGTGATAATAAGCTTGACCGTGATCTGGATCAAGGGCGATCGCTTGGGAAAAGTCAGCGATCGCCCCCTGGTTATAGCCCAGTTTCAGCCGTGTTAGCCCCCGGTAGTAGTAGGAGGTAGCCTGTTGGTCATTGAGAGTCATTGCCTCGGCAAAGTCGGCAAAGGCTTCTACCGTTTTGCCGAGCTTATAGTAGCTGAATCCCCGTTGGTCATAAGCCTCTAATAACTGGGGATTGAGGTGAAGGGCTTGAGTATAAGCCTCAATAGAGTTTGCATAGCGCCCTTGTTGGGTGAGTTGGAGACCCTGCTGATACCACTCAGTGGCCGTGCGGTTCGATTTGGCCTCAGCGTCAGACCAGGTAGCACCCTGGAGGGTTGCGTCGTAGCGGGACCGGGCGGCAGGGTCAGATAGGACTTGGTAAGCATGGCTGATCTGTTGGAATCGTTCGAGGGCAGTGCGATCGCCGGGATTCACATCAGGATGGTACCGTCGGGCCAGTCGCCGGAACGCTTGGCGAATGGCTACCAAGTCAGCGCTGGGAGTAATCTCCAGTAAGTCGTAGTAAGTGGGGGAGGATGGGTCCACGGGGCATCATGGATAGACGAGTGACTGAGTTGTAAGTAATCAGCAAGCTGTAGGGTGCCGTATAGCCCAAAGGGCATACCAGAAAAGCGTCGGCGTAACGCACCACAGGTTGTTTTGTTACCAAGAAATGGCCTTATATGGCTTGTGATCAAACTGTTAACGATTCCATTGAGGGGTTAACGGCTGGAGACATGGGAGCGTCCGTGAATAGAGCCGCTTCAATTTTAGACAAAGCGGCGTTCAGGTCATCGTTGAGAACTTGAATGTCGAACTCTGAGGCAGCTTTGATTTCAACGGCTGCCCGTTTGAGGCGGCTAGCAATGGAGGCTTCTGAGTCATGGCCACGGGTGCGGAGTCGCCGTTCTAGTTCTGCCAAGGACGGGGGCAAGATAAAGACGTGGAGCGCATCGGGAAAGGCTTGGCGAATTTGACGGGCACCCACCAACTCAATTTCCAAGACCACAGATTGTCCTTGAGCAATTTTGGCTTCTACAGGGCGTTTGGGGGTGCCATAACAGTTCCCGGCAAATTCGGCCCACTCCAATAGTTCGCCGTTGTCCCGCATCTGGGTAAATTCCTCAGGGCTGACAAAGAAGTAATGCTGACCGTGAATTTCATTGGGACGGGGCGATCGCGTCGTCGCTGAAATGGACAAGCCTAATTCAGGGTGCTGTTCGAGCAACTGCTTCAGCAGCGTCCCCTTGCCCACACCACTAGGACCAGTCAGGACAACTAATTTTCCGGGTTTTGATATGCCAGTGTTCATGAACAGCCTTCCTAACAATGAGTACTCTTTTTAACGTCGATCCGAAAACTTGCTAAACTCTCTTTAGAGTTTTCCTGTGTCTAAAGGATGACACCTCAGTTTATCAGAGGGCCTTCGGGATGATTGGGCTGAGCCTTGACGTTCAGTGCGGTTGTCCCGCTCATTCTCACCCTGTTTGTCTCACCCTGGATATTCTCGTCCCGATCATGCCCGATCATGCCCGATCATGATTGACACGACTCGCAATGGTCTCGGGTTGAATTGCCGATAAGATAACATGTCCTGAGTCCATGATGATCACGGCTCTGGTCCGTCGGCCATAGGTTGCGTCGATTAATTCGCTTCTCTCCCTGGCTTCGGCAATCGTGCGTTTGATGGGGGCTGATTCTGGGCTAACGATGGCAATGATCCGAGCCGTGGCAACAATGTTCCCTAATCCAATGCTGACTAGTTTAATCTCCATATCTGGTTGATGATGAATGATGGTTGTAACTGGTCGATTGCTCTGCTCTTTAACTTGCCCATTCCCCTGCGGCAACCGTTACTCTGCTCCTATTATCCTGTTTATTTTCTGTTTAGGCATAATGCCGTTGGTGTGAAACTGTGCAGACTGTTGATGTAACGACTCTCTATGCTCTGTGTGCCGATCTCCGCCGCTGTTGGGTGCCGGCTCGCTTGGAACAGGTTTACCAGTGCGATCGCCACACTATCGCCCTATCTCTCCGCACCTTAGAGAACCGAGGCTGGCTGGCCATTTCCTGGCATCCCCAAGCGGCCCGAATTTGCATGACCACACCGCCCCCCCGAGTTCCCGATACTTTTACCTTTAGCCAACAATTGCGTCATCAGTTGGGGGGCTTTGCCCTCGTCGCTATTGAACCCCTAGCGACGTGGGAACGTGCCCTGGATTTGCAATTTGCCCGTCGTCCCGGTGATCCGATTTGCTGGCATGTGTATGTGGAAATTATGGGCAAATACAGCAATGTGATTTTGACCAATGAGAACCACCAAATTGTGACAGCGGCCCATCAGGTGGGCAATCAACAATCCAGCGTCCGTTCGATTCAAACGGGGCAAGCCTACACGCCACCCCCACCGCTCACCGATGCGGTCCCACGCCCAGAGGAGTCCCAGACGGATTGGCAAGCACGGGTGGGACTAGTGCCCAAGCCCGTCTGGAAAAATTTGCTGCAATCCTACCGGGGATTAAGTCCAGTATTGGCGAAATCGATGGCTGAGGCAGCGGGGATCAACCCCAATATCACCACAGATCAACTCAACGAGACCCAGTGGGGGCAACTGTTTGAGCGATGGCAGAAATGGTTGGTGGCGATCGCCACCGACACCTATTTCCCCACCCAGTTACCCCAGGGCTACAGCGTCATGCCTTGGGCCACTGGGGAATCGGTCCCTGACCTCCAGATTTTAGTTGATGAATATTACACCAATCATCTGAATCAACAGATGTTTACCCAGTTGCGTCACCAGTTGGTCCAGAAACTCAGTAACCTGATGAAAAAGCTGCAACAAAAAGTGGATGGGTTTCAACAGCGATTGCAGCAATCGGACCAGGCCGATCAGTATCGCCAACAGGCGGATCTGCTCATGGCTTATCTTCACAAATGGCAACCGGGGCTAACCCAAATTACCTTGACTGACTTTGTCACAGGAGAGCCGACCACCCTAACCCTCGATCCCACTAAAAATGCCGTGCAAAATGCCCAAGCCCTCTACAAACGCCACCAGAAATTGAAGCGATCGCGCCAAGCGATTACCCCCTTGCTGAAGGTAGCACTGGATGAACTACAGTATTTGCAGCAAGTAGAGGCAGCGATCGCCCAACAACCCCAATATCAGTCAACCTCTGATCTCACCCTGTTGCAAGAAATCAGACAAGAGTTGATCCAACAGGGCTATCTATCCGGCGATACCATCCGGCCCACTAAGCAATCCGCTGTTCCAATATTTCATCAGTATGTGTCTCCCCACGGGTTTGAAATCTTAGTGGGCCGCAACAACAACCAGAATGACTATCTCACCTTTCGCATCGCCACCGATTACGACCTCTGGTTCCATACCCAGGAGATTCCTGGCAGTCATGTGCTGTTACGGCTCCCTCCCGGTACCGCACCGGATGACAAAGACCTCCAAGCCACGGCCAACCTGTGTGCGTACTACAGTCGTGCCCGTCAAAGCGAACAAGTTCCCGTCGTCTACACTCGCCCCAAGCAGGTGTTTAAACCCAAAGGAGCTAAACCCGGTATGGTGCTCTACAAAGGGGAAACGGTAATATGGGGCCAGCCTCAACTCGGCAAAGCGTACATAGCTGTGCCAAACTCCAATGAAGCTGACTAACTATCCCACCGTCAGTTCCGTTAGGAATATGCTTGAGCGGGAGCTTAGCCCTCTGTATTTGCGGGTGGAGCACCGGGGGCTGGAGCGGGAGCTGGGGCCGGAGCGGGAGCTGGGGCCGGAGCGGGTGGGGGTGCCGTGGTGGGGGCCGGAGTTGGGACCACAGGCTGCACGATTGGTGTAGGCGTAGGCGTAGGCACCACAGGAATGACGGGCTGAGGCGTGGGAGCCGGAGTTGGGCTAGCCGCTGGTGCGGGGCTAGGAGGTGCCGCTGGTTCGAAGGTGGGTTGGGGGAGAGAAGGACGGCTGGGTGCAACGACAGGTTCCACAATCGTCGGGGCTGGAGTCGAGGACGGAGGCAAATCATTCACCCTCGCGGCAGGGGCTGGACTCGGTGCGGGTTGGGGTGAACGCCTAGGAGGACTCCTCCTAGGCGTAGGGGCCGGAGAAGGAGCCTGGGCGCGACGTGGGCTGGGCCGACTTTCTGATGCCCGTGATGGGGCACGATCAGTGATCAGACTGCCTGGGGTGATCGGCTGGCGTTGGCGTGACGGCGTTCGATTGTTTAGGTCGGGCAAATCGGGGAAGTTTTCTACGTCATAGTTATCGACGATCTTCACCATGAAATTACGCCAAACACGAGCAGCCGTACTGCTCTGTCCCCAGGTGGGGGTATTGTCGTCATTGCCCAGCCATACCCCTGTCACCAATTGGGGAATGTAGCCCACAAACCACAAATCCCGGTAGGACTCGGATGTGCCCGTTTTCCCCGCCACTGGACGGCCCAGCCGAGCATTGCGCCCCGTACCTGAATCCACCACACCTCGCATCATCCAGGTCATGATGGCAGCATCGTCAGCATCAATGGCAACTTGAGGTTGCCAGTTGGCTTCGTAAATGACTCGATCGTTGTCGTTGCGATCCAATATGCGGGTAATTCCGTGGGCTTCGACAAAATTACCCTGGTTGGCAAAGGTGCCGTAGGCATTGGTGAGTTCGAGCAAGGTCACTTCCACTGAACCCAAGGCGAGGGAATAAACGGGCAGCAGATCAGATTGAATCCCCATCTGATTGGCAAGGTCAATCACGGGTTGGAACCCTACGTCAAGCAAGGTCTTAACGGCCACAATGTTGATAGAGCGCTGGAGAGCATTTCGAATCGTGACGGAACCACTGTAGCTTTTGCCGTAGTTCTGGGGTTCGTAGCCATCAACCACAATTCTGGCATCTTCGTAAGTTTTGTAAGGTGACAGCCCAGTGGCGATCGCCGTTGCATAGACAAAGGGCTTGAAGGTAGATCCCGGTTGGCGCGGTGCCTGGGTAACACGGTTGAACTGACTTTCAGCAAAGTCTGTGCCCCCGACCATCGTTTTGATCTCCCCAGTCCGGGGGTCAATCGTCGTGATCGCGGCTTGGCCAAAATTTTGCCACCCGCTGTAATCGGCTAACGCATCATTAATGGTCTCCTCGGCCATGCGCTGCCACCCCAAGTTCAGGGTCGTTTCAACGGTAAGGGCTCCTTGCTCAAAGGCTTCACGCGAAACATAGTTGGGTAACTCCTTCATGATGTAGGAGGTAAAGTAAGGCGAAAAGCTGAGGAAGTTTTTGGGTAGACTAGGGTTGATCGCTAACGGCTCAGAGATAGCGGATTGGCGTTCCGCCTCGGTGATGTAGCCCGACTCAACCATCCGCTTCAAGGTCTCATTACGCCTTGCTTCTGCTGCTTCTAAGTTTTCCAAGGGAGAATAACGGCTAGGGGCAGGGGGCAAGCCTGCAATGGTGGCAATTTCTGAGAGGGTGAGTTCATCAACAGACTTACTGAAGAAAATCCAGGCAGCATCAGCCACCCCGTAAGCCCCTGACCCCAGGTAAACTAAGTTTAGGTAGCGCTCAAGAATGATCTCTTTACTCAGGTTTTCCTCGATTTTGTGGGCAATGAGAGCTTCTCGCACTTTTCGCTCGATCGTAGGAGACTGATCTAAATACACGAGACGCGCCAATTGCTGCGTAATGGTGCTCCCCCCTTGCACGATCCGACCACTGTCAATATTACTGCGGAGGGCACGGGCGATCGCTTTGTAATCTACCCCTGTGTGCTCGTAGAAGTTCTTATCCTCTGAGGCAATGAACGCCTCAATCAGTTGGGGCGGAATATCATCGTACGCTAATTTCTCCCGTGATCCCGGTCCCGTTTGCTGAAGTACATAGTCATCACTAGACACAATCGTGATGGACCCACCGCGAACGAAGGTCAGCACTGCATCCGTATCCGGCAGCGAGTCTCTGGCCGCCTCGTAGGACTTCCAACCTGTAAATGCCGTGCCACCTGCCAAAGCCCCTAGCCCAAGGAGAGTCCAAAGCAACCACCGCTGATAAATTGCTTTACGAGGACGTTTTTGGGATTTAGAGGACTTGACCTTGGATGTTTCCACCTGAGACGATTCAGAATTAGTGTGTTTCATGTTAAAAGAAAGCTAAACGATTCTTGGTTTCATTAATGATTTGACAAGTGTTATCGCAGTTCGTCTCCAAAGTTCAGGCAATCTGGAAGGTTGAGAGAATCTTAAATCGTTTTCCTCTGAGATTGCAAATCTTCTTTAAAATCAATATCTATACTGCGGGGATCTGAGGGATCGCTCTTCTGGCAACCCTGCATTCCCCACATCTCAGCATCGTCATCTAGATGACGGTGTGTCCCAACGCAATCCCCGTCACTAGCATTCCCAGCACCAGAAAGGGTTGGGCGCTAGCCTGATATTTGACATCATTTTCAACGGGGTCACGCAAAAAGTACATGTCTTGAAACGTAATCTGGGGGATCACGAGAAACAGTAGCAGGGTGGCATAAAAGTTTTGGCCTGCTGCCACTAGGTAAGTGGCGACCCCAATCTGAAATACGTCAATCATTAAGACACAAATCCAAGCAGCAGTCCGGGTGCCAAACATGACGGGCAAAGACTGCAACCCCAGTTGGCGATCGCCCTCCACACTCTTGAAGTCATTGACAATGGCGATGCCTAAGCCCGACAGACTGTAGAACAGGGTCAGAACCATAATGGTAGGGGTCAATTCACCAAACAACGCTTGTCCCGCCCACCAAGGCAGGGCGATGTAACTGGCCCCCAGCGCATAATTGCCCAGCCATCCATTCTTTTTCAGCTTGAGCGGGGGCGCTGAGTAAATATAAGACAGAAATGAGCCACCCAAGGCCAATACAGTCAAGATGGGGAACGGGTGTCCGGCCCAGCGATCCAGCCCATAAGCGATCGCCACCCCTGCAACGAGCAACACAAGAACCTGGGTTACCACTTGGGGAATAGAAATGGCCCCTGAGGGAATGGGACGGTACGGTTCATTAATCGCGTCAATCTCGCGGTCGTAGAAGTCGTTGATGGTTTGAGTGTAACCCGCTAACATTGGCCCTGACATGATCATGCAGGCGATCGCTGCCAACACATTGCTCACGGTCCAGGTATAGTGGCCTGACGAGGCGGCACCACACAATACGCCCCAGATTAGGGGCACCCAAGTCACGGGCTTCATTAATTGCAGCCGAATTTTCCAAATGGAGGTCTCCCCCGCTTCGGCCCCTTTCATACCCAATAGCTGACGGGCATCGCTCTTACGGGCAGAGGCTTCTGGTGAGTCAGTCGCTGCCGTAGCGCCCTCAGATTCAGGCGGTGTAGGTGAAGTCAAATCTTGGGGAGAGGTGGGATCGGTCATGGGTCACTCTTTAGGATGCAGGACAACTGAATTACAAGAACTTGGGCAGAATAGGCCAATGAAAAGTGGCCACTAAACTCAAAGGCGATAACTGTAGATGATAGCAAAGGTTCACAAAGCGAAACTCATTCAGCCCCCCGTTAAGTCACTTCTCTCTCATACTGCTCTACTAGAAAGAGATGATCAGGTAACTCTCCTGAAACTTGGCACCTGTGACAGGCTTGCCCCGTAACTCCGGTGGCAGCGAGATGTTACGTCGTTGGTCTCCCGCTTCGATCGTCACTTCGGGGCCATATTGAGTCAGCTTCACCTGTTTTTTGTCAAAGTGCGGGAGGAATAGCTTGACCGTTCGCTGGGCAATATCAACGGTGATGGAGCGAGGAGCGATCGCCGTTTGGCTCATATTGGGTAGCTCGGCGGTAATCGGTTGCCAGCGATCCAAACCACTGGTGCTGAGATTACAGGGAGGCAGCGGCGTGACAGATAAGGGGGTAAACTGGGCCGGAATGTCAGCCGCATCCTGAGATTGATTCAGCAGCACCCCGTTGACCGATAATCCAATTTGCTGGGCACTGCCCCACAGATATTTTGCGGTGGCGATCGCCTCCGGATCCGCAGTTGTCACCAAATAGGCCACGACCCGCTGTGGATCATTCACTGCATCCTGGCCCTTGTCCAAGATATTGTTAGCACTGTCCGTGGGCTGGGTAAACCAGTCGCCGCCCCAGTCCACATTCAGCACCGCACTGGCGACAGGTTGGGCGAAGGGGGTCAGGGTTTTTACCAAGTCAGAATCGAGGAAAACGTTGCGAAAACGTTTCAGGTACCAGCCCAACACCTCCGGCATCCCAAACATCCGTAAGGTAGACTGATCGCCACGGCCATCGTAGATAATCACGTCGTAAGCGCTGTCTGCTTCGTACTGGCGCAGCAGGTCCAGAGCCAAGGCTTCATCCATCCCTGGCATGATGCCCAGTTCTTGGCCATACACGTTCTTGAAAAACGGATCTTTGAGATACTGGGCTTCCGTGCGCTTCACATCCTCCCAACTCCGTTCAAACAGAGTCGTAGACTGAATTTGCAGCACATCCAGATTGGACGATAAGGCTTGGGGCGTACAAGTGAGTTCCAAGCCCAACCACATCCCCAAGACGGGGCCAGAATCATGGCTGGTCAGCAGCACTTTCTTGCCTTGGCTGGCTAACTGTTGAGCAGTGGCGATCGCTATCGTCGATCGCCCCACCCCCCCCTTTCCCAAAAATGTGAGTATCAATGTCATCTGCTACTTCCCCAGGGTGTCCTTGCTTCCAAACTATACCCACACATCTCTACACAGCTTGCCGAATTGCTGTAAAGTGTCTCTTCTAAAAGGATTGCGTTAAGCTAATTTTGGCGATCGCCTCTGTGACCAGTCCAAGCGATCTGGCTTAGTCAGTTGGGTCCAAGTGAGTGCTGAATTAGCGAGGTATAACCCAGCACACCTTTGGCAATTAGAACTTGTCCCAGACCACACAACTGAAAGCGGGTATGCCCTCAAGTGTTTTAGGCTGCGATCTCTACTTCATCCTCAAAGAACCAAGTAACAAAGTTATCATCAAACTTGACAACCACACCGACACCACTGCCATCCGTCATCTTATAGCCTTCAATTGTCCCCACTTGTCCCAAATGCTGGACTGCACCTTGGGAAGAGCGATCGCGCAACCGACTAACTCGAACCTTCTGACCAATCTCCATGACATCTCCAATCCAGATATTACGATGTTCGCTACAAACCAGTCTGGTATAAACCAGTTTGGGTAAACCATTTCACATGGTATCAGTGTCTTGCAATTTATTAAGCACCTTCGGCAAAAAATCCCTAGGGTTGGGTTACGCTATGCTCTTAGCGCACAGCAAAATTCTGGGAACGGAGGATTCATAATCATGTTGGCAAAGCGGATTGTGCCTTGCTTGGATGTCAAAGCCGGACGAGTGGTCAAAGGGGTTAACTTTGTCAATTTGCGGGATGCAGGTGATCCGGTGGAATTAGCCCAAGCCTATAATCAAGCAGGGGCCGATGAGCTGGTGTTTCTGGATATTACCGCTACCCATGAAGATCGGTCGATTATCTATGATGTGGTACAACATACCGCTGAACAGGTGTTTATCCCTCTGACCGTTGGCGGTGGAATTCAATCCTTAGAAGATATTAAAAAATTGTTACGTGCGGGAGCTGATAAAATTAGCATCAACTCAGCGGCAGTTCGTAATCCAGACTTGGTGAACCAGGCCAGCGATCGCTTTGGCAATCAGTGCATTGTGGTCGCCATTGATGCCCGTCGTCGTCCCCTATCCTCAGGTCTGGAAAACTCCTCGCCTCAGTGGGATGTGTACATTCGGGGGGGGCGGGAGAATACTGGGCTAGATGCGATCGCCTGGGCCAAAGAGGTGGAAGCGCGGGGAGCCGGAGAACTATTAGTCACTAGCATGGATGCGGATGGAACCCAGGCAGGGTACGACTTAGAACTAACACGAGCGATCGCCCAACAAGTCAATATTCCCGTGATCGCTTCTGGTGGAGCCGGAACCTGTGACCACATTCGAGAAGCCCTTACCACAGGCAAAGCAGAAGCAGCCCTACTCGCATCCCTCTTGCATTACGGACAACTAACCGTAGCCGATATCAAAGCGCATCTGACAGCGCACCAGATTCCAACGCGGCAGATATCACCACCACACATCTCAGCCGCTGCAAGTCAACTCAGCTCCTAAACTTAATACAATCTATCGGCGAATCGGTTCCCTAAATGGTGTACGTTTTGTGAGGGAGTGTTAAGATAATTAAACACATAGCCGATTTAACGGTGTTGGAACTTGCATGATTCTCATATTAGTTTTGGTTGTTGGTCTCGTTTCGTGGGCCTTGCATCTGATGCAGGAGGCGATGGACAAAAGCGAATTTTCGCTCATGCTAGCAGGGCTCTTGGTGTCAAGTGCTGCGGCAGCCTTGGTGGCAGTCTACCTGCTCATGGGCCACTACATGGACTATCGCTCGGACGTAGCGCAATACTATCAAACCTCCCGCAATGTCTCTCAGCTTTCTAGCGGCGTGTCCTATTGGTACCAGGACAGCGTCAGCTACTAGGCCGTGCTCAGAACGCTCAGCCCCACGTAGCGTCTAGGCGATTCACGGAGCTTGGCATGGGAGTGTCAGGCAAAACTTAGGCAGAGGGGTGTTGGCAAGACCAATGCCCTTTTCTATTAGATGATTACAGTGAGTCGGGCACCCATGATGCCAAGAGGCTTGGACCCACAGGTAACCTAGTCCCATCTGCGTTCTGAGGGAGATAACAGTGAGAATCCAGCCTGATGGATAGACCGGAACAGGAATGGATGATATGGGGTTCTAGCTAGACTGGGCAAGCATCGACATTTTTGTGTAGGCTTGTTAGAACATTGGCAGAATCTGTCCATCCTAGAGGCTAGACGTACAACTCGCAGGGTGTGGAGTGATCCACACGACAAGGAGACTAATGCTCATGACTCATGTAATCCCGGAAC
>JBFRWC010000118.1:0-3136 GCA_051439365.1 Leptolyngbyaceae cyanobacterium | reverse complement strand
AGCACGGGGGATCTCCGGAGGGCAAGCACGGGGGATCTCCGGAGGGCAAGCACGGGGGATCTCCGGAGGGCAAGCACGGGGGCTTTGCCCGTACGGGGAGGGGAGAGATTCATCCTTCTGCCTTCTGCCTTCTGCCTTTCCTTCCGCCTTCTGCCTTCTGCCTTCTGCCTTTGCTTCGTTCTTTCCAGCGGGGGTTGGGTAGAATTTGTAGGTTTCGTTGATGGGAACGATCGCTTCTTTGTGGAGGGCGGGCCAGAGGGCTTGGGCAACGGTGGCGGGGGGGCGATCGCACACCATTGCTAGGGTTGCCAGGTCAAATTGGTTGCCGATGCAAGCGGCCATTGTCAACACATACTGGGTGTTGGTGGGTAACAGTTGTAACTGTCGGCCCATAAATTCCACGACATCGTCGGTCAGGGCCAGCTCCCGCACTTTCGCCATGTCGCACTGCCAACCGCCTTGCACGGGAGGGTCGCTGACTGCCCCAGCCGACGGCTCCACGTCATAAAAAATTAGTCCTTCTGCGTACAGCCCTTTGAGAAACTGGGTGGCAAAAAAGGGATTCCCCTGGGTTTTACGATAGACCAACTCTGTAAGCGTTGCCGCCCGGTTTTGGCGACAGTGGAGCGTATCCGCTACCAGTTGCCGTAGGTCAATCACCCGGAGCGGTGCCAGCGTCACCGTCTGGACCATGCCCTCCGCAGCCCGAATTTCATCCAGGGTGAGCATGAGGGGATGGGCAGCAGAGACTTCATTATCCCGATAGGCTCCCAGAATCAGCAGGTGCCCCGTATCCCCGCCCCCGACCATCAGGGACAACAACTGGAGCGAGGCGGCATCGGCCCACTGCAAATCGTCCAAAAACAACACTAGCGGGTGTTCTGGCTGGGCAAACACTTGGATAAATTGGCGGAAGAGACGGTTGAAGCGATTGCGGCTGGCATTGTCTGATAGCTCTGGCACGGCAGCTTGTAGCCCAATAATCGCTTCTAGCTCTGGAATCACATCAATCATCACCTGACCGTTCTCTCCTAATGCCGCCAAAATCTGGGTTTGCCACCGAGCTAACTGGGCATCCGATTCTGCCAACAACTGTCCCATCAAGTCCCGAAAGGCTTGAACAAAAGCAGAAAAGGGAATATCCCGTTGAAACTGGTCAAATTTGCCTTTGATAAAGTAGCCCCGCTGACGGGCAATGGGTTTGTGAACTTCGTGAATCACCGCCGTTTTGCCCACGCCAGAATACCCTGCCACCAGCACTAGCTCACTCTGTCGGGATCGATTGGGCTGGGAAGGATCAATCAGTGGCGGTTGGGCCACTCGTTCAAATGCGTCCAGTAAGGCGTTAACTTCTGACTCTCGGCCATAGAGTTTTTCAGGAATTAGGAAGCGATCGCCCTGATCCCGTTGTCCCAATCGAAAGGGAGTTATTGTCCCCGCCTCCTGCCACTGAGCCAGACACGTTTCTAGATCATGCTTTAGCCCAAACCCACTCTGATAACGGTCTTCTGCGTTCTTCGCCATCAGCTTCAGAACAAGCTGCTCTAAAATTAGGGGAATTGGGATTGAGGAAATGGGTGGGCGATCGCTCTTCCCCTGATTTGTGAGTACGATCGAAGCCATCGGTGGTGGCGGCTGAGCAATATGGCAGTGAACCACCTCCATCGGATCACTCGCATTGAACGGTAATTGCCCCGTCAACAACTCGTATAGGGTTACACCCAAAGCGTAAAAATCAGCCCGATAGTCAATGCCTCGGTTCATCCGCCCCGTCTGTTCCGGCGCAATATAAGCCAAAGTCCCTTCTAAGATATTAGGATTTTGGACCGATTGTTGTTCCTTTGATAGAAGTGTAGAAATACTAAAATCTGCCAACTGAACTGTCCGTTTTTCAGGATGAATCAGAATATTGGCGGGTTTGATATCCTTGTGAATCACCTGGCGGCAATGCAGATGGTGTAATATTTCGGCAATCTGAATCGCAATGCTCAATACCTCATCCACAGAGAGCGGCAATAGTTGTCCCGATTCCGGCCTTTCTCCCCCTGCATCCGTTTTCGATTCCAGCCATTGTTTCAACGAGACATATCCCCCATCTTCCATCACCAAAGCGTAGCTATTTTGGTAAGGTTCAAGGGCCAGGGGTTTGACGACACCGGGGATATCAAGCTGTTGGGCGATCGCATACTGATTGCGAAACTGCACCAGTTCCACAAAACTGGGATAGTCACTTTTCAAGAATTTAACTATGACTGAGCGCTCTTGGGCAGAATCAGCGGCACTGGGGCCGATCCATTTACCTCGGTAAACCAGCGTCCGTGTACCCTCGTGCAACTTGTCCGTCAATCGACAGTAGGGTAGCAAAATCTCAGCATTATCCATAGCGGTGTGCCTGAAACGTGATTGGGAATGATCATCGAATTCACGTCTATTCTAAAGGATCAGCCCACAGACCTTATTCCAAGGTTCGCATCATCTTCCACCAACGACTCAGCGGGTAGTAGACCACAGGTGCCCACAAGCTACTGAGAATCGCCGAACTAAGGGCCGTTTGCTGATGATAGAGCCAGGTTTTGGTCAAAATCAGGTAAGAACCGGGCAACCGATCCAGCAATACGTTGATACTAAATTGAAGCGCCATGACCGTTTCTACTACCACCGCCAGACCAAAGACGATCATGGCCACTGAAATAAAGTCTTCTTGGATATATTTTTGCTTCTGAAGACGAGCTGTGAGCACTCCCGCGATCGCCAAACTCACCGTGTGAGTCGGATGATGCATCGTCAGCCCATCTTGCATCATACCCAGACAAATGCCAGCGATCGCCCCTTGTAACGGTGGTCGCTGTAGACTCCAAGCCACCACCCAAATCAGCAACCAATTTGGCCCCACCCCTAACAATTCCATTCCTGGAAACCGCGTCAGCAACAGTAAATTGCAAGATATCACTGAGCCAACCGTGATTGCCCAGTTTAGGATGCGGCGGATAAGTGGACTAAAGCTTAAAATACGCATGATAGCAGCAGATTCACGGTTCTGAGGGTGGGTCAGAGTCATCACGGTCCTCATCCACCTCAGACTCCGGTAGGACTTCTGGGGCAAAGGGATCAGGTATATAAGGCGACACAGTTACCC
>JBFRWC010000117.1:0-3456 GCA_051439365.1 Leptolyngbyaceae cyanobacterium | reverse complement strand
ACTCATCCCAATACCGCAGAATCAGTTGATCCGTCGCAACCAGGTCCCGGTCGCTCGCCCGACACTCCCAAACCACCGCATCCGAATCGATCGGTTCCTCTTCCTCAAACGTATCCACATAGCGGGGAATATTCAGATTAAAATCATTCTCCTCAATCTCTGTTCGTGGTGCCCGATAGCTGTATTTGTCCTCCACCAACCGCCGCCGATAGGTCAGAATAATCTTGTCTACATCCCGTTCCCTGAGATGATTCTGATTCTTCGCCTTCTCAAAATGATCGTCCCCACTGGCATCAATAAACAGCACATCTTCTGGCTGTTCTGTACGGCTTCTAGCAGTTCTTGCTCGTCTTCCGACTCCTCATCAATGTCGAGAAAATCGATTCCATCCTCACTCAGAATTTCGTTGGCGTAGAGATACAACCGTTCTGAGAGGTACTTATAAAAAACAAACCCCAGACAATAATCACGGAACTCATCCGCATTCATCTTGCCCCGGAGTTGATCGGCAATATTCCAAAGCTGCTGCTGTAGCTGCCGTCGTTGTTCATTCGTCATCGCAACACCGAACCATAAACAATAGGGGACTGGCTCTCTCGCTGGCTACCAAATCGTAACCGCACCAAATTTTAAGCCAGTGGGGGCGATAAGTGGCGATCGCGTTGGAAATTGCAATGTTAGCAATCCCTGACTTTACCAAACGAACCCATAGAACCACTGTTGAAGCTTCCGATTGCAAAGTCTTTTTACGCAAGGGTTCTAGGAAAACGCCCCAGGTAGGAATCGAACCTACGACCGACTGCTTAGAAGGCAGATGCTCTATCCGCTGAGCTACTGGAGCAACAAGGGTTTCAGACTTCTCGAAAATTGCTGGACTAGATTTGACCTTAACACTCCATTTGTCCTCACTGGCAAATACATCTCGCCATTAACAAATGAGTGTCCTCAACAGCAATAAAAATAGGGTTGCTATGACACTGACCATAGTATAGCGTGTTGGGGTGGGAGTGCTGGAAATTAGCCGACGGCAGAATAGACTGTGCAACAGACATCATACTTTCAGCCGATGAGGAGCGAGGATTGACTGAGTATAAGACACTAACCAGTCAGGGCGTTCATGTCGGCGTAGCTCCTGGGTGGTGTAGTCGTAGGCCCATTCACCGCTAAAATCATCCAGTTGAAGAATGACCCAACGGTGACCAACATCCAAAACTTGGCCGCTCAGCCCTTCAACGACGAGGCGCTCACCCCGATTGTAGGGATGAAGACGAAGCATCGGGGCCGTGTGTGCAGGGAACGAGGACGAATTCATATCGGCATCTGAAGTTACTAAGTTTTCTCACTCATGCTTGCTCTCGTGATGCACACTCTATCTGTCGTAATTTCTCTTGGTTATGTTCCCTCTATTGCTCCACTTCCACGGCTAAAACCATGTGAAATGAAGGATTTCCGCAGAGATGATAGGGAGACTCTGGTTGCCATCTCCTAGCTCCACGGTAGAGATCCCAACTGTTTTAATCTTCTGCGCAGTACGGCATTTGGCAAGTGTAGGGTGTGTGACAACGCCCCTAAAGCTGCCTTTGGTGATGAGTCGCCGATGAGATGTATTGCTACCCACCCTACTGGATATATTCTTGCAGTGGGAATAGAGTATCCTACCTGAGTCCGTTGATCCGAAACAGCAAGATTTGGGTGACTTGGTCTTCTGAATTAAAATTATTGTCGCTGATGAGTAGTAGGCTTTGACTCCCATCAGGCAAGCGGGGGCCAAGGGCCATCCCTTCTAAGTTATCTAAAGGGATGCCTAACTCATACAAATCTAGGAGTAACTGCTTGCGCATGGGTTGTATCCCTGTTAAATCGGGGGGTACAACGGGACGAGTCGAGGTGTCGTTGGCATTGCCGAATACGGTCTGAAAGAGCTTGGCCCGAATACCACCCAAGCCATAGGCCCGTTCCAAACTGAGTAGATGCCCTCCTTGATCTAGCACGAGTAGCTCAACCAAGCCGTTATTGACGGCACCAAAGGGAATGGGATCAATGGGATATACCTGTTCAGAGAGGACAAAGGATTGGTCGGGACTCACCACATAATGGAGAATGCGTCCGGGTTGGACGCTGCTGGCATCGGTGGCTTCCTGATCTTGAGTTAGGGGTGCCTCAATGCCTGCAAAAATGCGGTAGGGTTCAGTGTTGCCCATGCCCATGCCAGCAGCGCTGAGGGCAAGAGCTTCAAATCCCTGATTGTTGGCGATACCACTAATTTGGGGATCGGTGGACACATCGTTGAGTTGACTGGGGTTGACAAAGAGTTGGGGAGAGGGAGGCAGTTGGCTACTGGGCAAGTATTTGGTGGGAATGGGCAAGCGACGCAGGCGCTGTCCGGTGGTCAGATTAAATTCATCAATGGAGGGAGCAATACGGGCGGTAGAATCTCCTTCGCTGGAGATAAATAAGGTTTGTTGGGGAGAGAGAACAATGCCTTCAGGGTCAATGCTGCCCGGTTCATAAGGGCTACCGTCCTCAGTAGTGAGAAAGGTGACAGACTCGATGTCAACGGTGTCGATGGTGATGGGAGGGCTAGAGTTAGACGCGATCGCCCCATCTGCGATCGCCTCATCATTGAGGGTCGCTTCGCCTCTATCAGGATGGCTGGTGTCGATAGCTGTTTGGAAACGGAGGGTGTAGAACCGAGGCGGGGCGAGATTTCCCCGATCGTCGGAGAGGGCATAAAGGCGATCGCGCCGCCGATTGTAGACCACGGCGGATAGTCCACCTACCGGAGTCCCTTCATAGTCGATTGCAGGTAAAATATATTCATCTAGAAAGTCTACCGACAACGGTAGAAATAAGCGATCTTCCGCCTTCACTTGGGGCAGGGAACAACTGGTACATCCCAGCCAAATGAGGATCATGGCCCAACCCAGTAGCCATCGTTGAGGCCAAGAATTCTTGAATTGCTCCATATTGTTCACCCCCAATACACTCTTCACCCGTTTGCTCTTCACTCGTTCCACCGAGTTTGGTCACTCACTTGTAAGATACTTCATGGCCGTTCCTTTAGCTATCACAAGATAACAAATATGAATCCTACCCAGATCCGCTTTGCGATCCCCACTGGTGTCGCCCCCATTGTCTAGCTCTGGCAACGCTTGAGCGTCAAGCAAGTCAGAAGTAGTGCTGCTTTGTCCCCTGGCTTTGATGATCTTTTGGGTGATTTGTATGGCGATCGCTCCCTCAATCATTGTTTCAGGGGGTAGTCAACTCGTAGACAACTGTTAGGACACCGTTAGCACCAACGTAACGCATCGAGTAGATTTTACTTTCATTCATGTGGCATTAGGAATCTCTTCGTGAGCCAAGAGCCAAGGATAAATGCCGCCAAGAATAGCACCGGATTCCAACGACCCAACACTAGAGAAACAACACCAGGGCCGGGACAGTAGCCACCAATGC
>JBFRWC010000116.1:0-5194 GCA_051439365.1 Leptolyngbyaceae cyanobacterium | reverse complement strand
ATGAGATGTGTGTACACCGTAGCCTTGCAAAGGGGGAGGACCGGAGTTTCCCCCCTTTGCAAGGGGGGACTAAGGGGGGTAAAGCCGAGTTTTGGACTTCAAAATGAGATGTGTGTACACCGTAGCTAAGAGGAGAGGATTTGAGGTAACTCAACCCTTCTAGGGCTTGGCCTTGCAATCCTAAGTCCCCTGAGCGTTCCATATTCTGACCCACTTTATCCGAATCGAAGGATTCGCTCCGATAATCATTGTAGAAGAGAAGTGCCTCTGGATCAGCCTCATGCCCCCATGGCAGTCCATTGACTCTACTCAGGATGACTTTACTCAGGTTTGACTCCCAGGCAGGATGGGATGGATCTCCGAGCCATGATGCCAGAGATAACCATCACAGCAGAGAACAATCTGGACCTTTTTGATCCTTGATCCTCAGTTGATTGTTGGCTTAAAGTCCTTAGCGGTTTGGTAGTCAGTCCGGCGGGACTGCCGCCGAGTGAACTGACTCACGGTGGGGTTGCCATTGGTGTTTTTGACCCCACCCACTTGCTGCCACAGTTCCCTAGGGGCTGGAGTCAGCGTATAGGTGCGACCGGAGGGGCCGCCACGCTGAACGTGGTACCAGGTGGTTTCATGGCAAAGGGGACACCAAAATGCTTCCAACCACTCATTGGGGAGTGACACAGTGGTACGACTGGCAACCAGCAAGAGAGACTGTCGTCGCCCCATGCCTCGCTCTTGCAATTGGGTTGCTTGGTCGGCAAATAAACGATATTTTTGACTGACGCTATCGAGATAACATCCATGCAGGGGACAGTAAATGGCTCGACGTTTGGAGCGTTTCCGGTTTCGAGTACAACGCATCTCTGATTTAGCCTCTAGCGAGTGACAACAATATCGTCAAAAGAATCGTCAAAAGACTGTGAGGACCATAAGCTACTTACGTTGAGTTGGGCTTGCAATCAGGAATGGGTGAGGCGGGTGGGCGAAAGATTTCTTACTCCGTTTTTAGAAGAGACCGCTATACTCAGAAAAATAGAGGATTGTGAACTGGACATTATGGGGAGGGTATGCGACTATGAAAGGCTTCAAACCAACGGATTGGCCCCTCGCCATTGTGACCCCCATATCTGCGATGTTTAATCAGGCGGTGAGCGGTTTTGGCAGTAAGGCTCGGCGGAAAGTACAATTGCTGAAAGAGGCGCTGGCTGATGCGAATGCGGAGTGCGATCGCCTCCATCAAGAAATGCATGAACTGGTGCAGTACACTGACGCTGAGCTAACACAAATGAAACAAGAACGCGATCGCGCCATCCGGGAACGGGATGAACTCCATCTCAAGGTCTTAATGCTTGAAGAGGAATTGGACACGGCGACTCAAACCTCCGATTCGGCCAACACTGCTCCTCCTGGTGCTGATGATAACCCGGTCAAGTCCCAGTCGTCCTCAGCCCTGCCCCCCAAGACAACGGGAGCGATCGCCTCTACTAACAAAAACAACCCCTCAAACTCTTATTCCTCATTCTCAGCTAAGTCGTCCTCTTCACTGGTCCCGACCCCATCCGAAGCCACCGCTCCCCTACTGGATTTGTCAGACTTTCGCCTCGCCCTAGTTGGCGGTCATCCCACGACCCGCCGTGGCGTGATTCAAGAACTGAAACTTCGCTACGGTCTCAAACATTTTGTGGAAATTCCCCGCATGAGCGAGGCCAATACCAGCCGCAATCGGGTTAAATCCAAGATTTATCGGTGTAATCTCGTTGTGCTGATCACTGGATATATGAGCCATCGCCTCACAGAAATTGTCTTTAGCCTCAAGGATGCAGGAGTGCTAGCGGGGGAAGTGCTGCAACTGAATTGCAAAGGCAAAAGTGGAGTAGTGCGCGGCATTATTGAACATGTTGAGTCTAGAACGACTTAGCAGCAAGTCTCTTAACCCAGGTCTTCATCCTGATTGACTGACAAAACTACCTAAAACCTTGTCCCTGCCTTGGGTCAGGAGACCTGCCCCCTACATTGTCCCAATCCCTTGTAGGGGGGCGGTTTCCGCGCCCTGCCCCCTACATTGTCCCAATCCCTTGTAGGGGGGCGGTTTCCGCGCCCAAGCCCCAATTTTTGTCAGTCAACCAGTTTCTCCATCTAGGCCATCAATCGGGAACAGGGGCAATCGATAGGCTATCGTCTGGGAAGGCTATAGGGGTAATCGTTCCCTCGGCTAACTCTAGGGCGATCGCATCTCGCATCCTCTTACCCCACAGGTTGACGAAAGACCATCAGCCTAAACCACCATTGCTTTTGCCAGTTGATTGCAGGTTTCCACCAATTTACCCAGCTCTGTTGTCACCAGTTGGCCTTGGTTGACCACTTTTCTACCATTGATAAAGCTGTAGGCGACTCCGGGCGGTTGGCAAAAAATCAGGGCGGCGACCACATCATGGTGGCTCCCGACTAGAGCAGGAGTATCAATGTTAAAGGTGATAAAGTCCGCTGACATGCCTGGAGCTAAGCTGCCGATATCGTCTCGACCGAGGACTTGTGCGCCTCCCAACGTAGCGATTTCCAGCACCTCACGGGCGGTCATTGCCGCCGCATTGTGCTCTCGCACCCGCGCCACTAGGAAGGCGGTACGCGCTTCCTGTAAGAGATTGCTGGCATCATTGGACGCAGCTCCGTCTACGCCGATGCTCACGGGGATGTGGCGATCGCGCATCTGCTGTATTGGGGCGATCCCACTAGCCAAGCGTAAATTACTACAAGGACAGTGGGCTACCCCGGTTCCCGTTTGAGCAAACTTGTCGATGGACGCATCACTCAACTGGACACAGTGGGCGTGCCACACGTCCGCCCCCAACCAGCCCACTGATTCCGCATAATCCCCCGGCCCCAGGCCAAACCGATGGAGACTGTACTCCACGTCACCAAGATTTTCAGCGAGATGAGTATGCAACCGCACGCCAGGGTAGGATCGGGCCAACGCGGCTGACTCTCGCATTAGCGCTGGAGAGACTGAAAAAGGGGAACAAGGCGCTAACACTAACCGGATCATTGAGTGTCGCTGATTATCGTGATACTGCTCAATCAGACGTTGAGAATCTTTGAGAATATCCACCTCTGCTTCCACCAGCGCATCCGGGGGTAATCCGCCTTGGCTTTCCCCCACGCTCATACTGCCACGGCTAGCATGAAAGCGGATACCAATGTCTTGCGCTGCTCGGATCTCCGCATCGAGGGTACAGTCATTGGGGAAAATGTAAAGATGATCGCTAGCGGTCGTACACCCCGATAGCATTAATTCGGCTGCGGCCATTTGGGTACTGGCATATACTCCCTCATTGGTCAACTTGGCCCAGATGGGGTAGAGCGTAGTGAGCCACTGGAACAAGTCCCCATTTTGGGCAGCGGGGACAGCACGGGTGAGGGTTTGGTAAAAGTGATGGTGGGTATTGACGAGTCCCGGCAGCACAACATGACGACCGCGTAAATCGAGCACATCATCCGCCGTGTTTGGTAATTCTGCGGTGGTGCCGACTTGATCGATCACGTTGTCTCGCACAAACAAGGCTCCATCACGGATTTCGCGGCGATCGCGATCCATTGTCACCAGTGTATGGCTATGCCGAACCAATAATGTGCTCATAGAGTAGTGTACCCATAGAGGATGCAGTAATAGAGGATGCAGTAATAGAGGATACGGTAACAGTTAGAGCAGGTTATTTTAGCGATTGAGGGTCAACTCATCACGACTACCCAAAATTCCCTGGGGTCGCCACATCATCAACACCATGAGCAATAAACCAATGAGCATGATGCGGATCGCCCCAATTTGGGCAGCGGAAAAGGGCAGAATGTCATCCAAAATAAAGCGACTGAGGGTTTGATAAGTCCAGAATAAGGTCGCCCCCAACAAAGTGCCCACATTACTGCCCGCCCCGCCTAAGATCACAATGGTCCAACCGTTGAAGGTGGCAATGGGCTTAAAGTTATCGGGGTAAATGGTGGTCAGTTGCCAGACGTAAAATGCGCCTGATAGCCCGGAGATAATACCACCCAACATCAAGGATTGAATTTTGTACCAAAAGACATTTTTGCCCAGGGCACGGGCCACATCTTCGTCTTCGCGGATGGCCTTGAGGACGCGACCCCAAGGCGATCGCACCAGCCGTTCCAAAGCCCAAAAGACTAGCGCCACTGTCATCACTGATAGCCACATCAACCCGGTCTTGGTGGGATTGCGATCATAGTGGTAGAGAGCCGACACCGCGTAGCCGTAGACCCACAGCCCCAAGCCTGTGATCACAAGGGTGGAAACCGCTGCGATGCTTTCGGTTAACGCTGGCAGGTGGTGGCGGTAGCGTTGGGCTAACCACAGCAGCCCCCCACTCACCAACCCCAAGGAGACTAAGGGAAACGCGCCAATGAGCCAAGGAGGAAGATGGTCATTGGCGTTGAGCTGTTGGGCGATCGCTCCCATCCCCCACAAAGCTCCCACTGTTACCAAGCCATAGCCTCCAATTGCAGCGCTACTTCGTGCCAAAGTCGGCAGTGGAATCGCCTTCACGGTGCGAGATAACCAGCGCCACAAGGCATAGTATCCACTCCCCACAACAGCAGTGAAGCTGAGGATCAGGAACAGACGCAGGATGTAGTTGGGGTCCAGATTTGCCAGCGGCAGAGGGAAGCGTTGGATGCCAAAGCTACCACGGGTGAGCCATGCTTCATTCAACGCCACGGAGCGCAAGACTTCAGCCGTGCCAATGGTGACAATGGCCAGGTAATCGGTGCGAAGTTTAAGGGTGGCAAATCCCATCAGGAGTCCGAGGCCGGCAGCGGCGATCGCACCGATTCCGACCGCGACCAACATGGGTAAATGACTGGGGAGGAGAGCTGATAACCCTTGCAACGACTGGGCGATCGCGGGAGTCGATTGCATCCACTTAAATTCATCCAACAGGGCCAAGGGCAATTCCTTGAGATAGCCTTCAGCCGTAAGCATCACCACCAGATAAGCACTCACTAACATAAAGGCCACCTGACCAAAGTTGAGCAGTCCGGTAAACCCCCACTGTAAATTAAGGCCCAAACTAAACAGGGCAAACACAGCGGTAAAGATAATGAGTGAGACAATGTAACCTTCCATAGGGATTTTGATCGGGCCGACAGCAATGGATGATGAATTTGAAGTTAGTCAGATTGTAACGTC
>JBFRWC010000115.1:0-14515 GCA_051439365.1 Leptolyngbyaceae cyanobacterium | reverse complement strand
CCCACTCCCCACTCCCCCACTCCCCTTTACCGCTACACTGATATAGCTCATCACTCAGCCACCCACCCATGTCCATTCCTACGATTCAGTGGTATCCCGGCCACATTGCTAAGGCAGAACGCCAACTACAAGAGCAACTCAAACGGGTCGATGTTGTCTTGGAAGTACGAGATGCCCGAATTCCCTTAGCAACCCATCACCCCAAAGTACCCCAGTGGATTGGGGACAAGTCCCGGATTTTGGTGATGAACCGGGTGGATATGATTTCGGCGGAGGCACGGCAACAGTGGCAAGAGTGGTTTAAGCAGCAGGGCGATCGCCCCCATTTTGTCAACGCGAAACAGGGCAATGGCGTAGGACAACTGGCTCAAGCCGCTAAAGCAGCAGGTAAGGCCATGAACGATCGCCGCATTCGGCGTGGCATGAAACCTCGTCCGGTCAGAGTCGTAGTGATTGGCTTTCCTAATGTGGGTAAATCGGCGCTGATTAATCGCCTGCTCAAAAAGAAAGTGGTAGAAAGTGCCCGTCGCCCTGGAGTAACGCGGCAATTACGCTGGGTCCGCATTTCCGATGAGTTGGAATTGCTAGATGCGCCAGGCGTATTACCCTCAAAATTAACCGACCAAGAGGCGGCCCTCAAACTGGCCATTTGTGACGACATTGGTCAAGCTGGATATGACAATCAGCGGGTCGCCGCCGCATTCGTTGATCTGCTGCATACTCTGCCCACTTGGACCTTGGTTCCAACCCTGATCAATCCCAGCAACAAGGGAAGTGGTGAGAAACATTATGTGGAAAATGGATCTAAAGAATATCAGGGTCTGGAACAGCCTGAGTCGCTGATCACTGACTTGATTGGTAAATACAAACTGGACCCATCTGAATCCACAGGAGAAGGCTATCTGAGTGAGCTGGCCGAGTACCATCATCGGGGTGATAAGGAAAGAATGGCACGGCAGATTTTGAATGATTTTCGCGTGGGGGGACTAGGGACGATTGCCTTGGAATGGCCACCCGCAGCACTAGAGGGTTAAAAATAGGAAATGGGAAGGTGACCCATACTGATCATATGTTCCTCATGCTCAACCGGGCACCGTCAACTGACGACCATTATCTCGCGCCCGAATGTTGAGAATATAGGGCACTGCTGACCGGACCCATTCGTCCACGGAGATGTATGCAGACGCTGAGTCACCAAAACAGGTTTCCAGCATTTCTGTGTGGATAATACCGGGGTTGAGAGCCACCGCCACCATCCCGTTCGGGAGTTCTTGGGCGAGGGCTTGAGTCAACCCTTCCACCGCCCACTTCGTGGCACAATAGGGAGCGACTCCGGGTGACGTGGATCGCCCCCAACCTGAACTGAAGTTAACGATGACACCAGACCGTCGCTGGATCATCGGTGGGACAAAGTGGCGAATTATATTAATTGTGCCATTGAGGTTGACCTCCACTACCCCACGGCATTCCTCAACAGGCACCTCCCAGAGCGGTGCAGGGGTATTGATCAACCCAGCATTATTAATCACGAGATCGGGGACACCATTCTGACCCAAAACCTGCTGACACCAATAGTTAACACTGCTATCGTCAACAATATCGACGACAGTAAACTGATGGGGTGCAGTGTATTCACGGGTTAGCTCAGCGATTTTGTCAGCACTCCGGGCGCAACCCGATACTCGATGCCCTTGGGCAATGAAAGTCGCAGCCATTGCCCGTCCCAACCCCTGACTAACCCCAGTAATTACAATATGTTGACTCACGATTCTTTCCTGAAAGAGTAGTTAAGATTTTGGGTGATGGGGGCGTTCCTTTTCAAGGTCTACTGCAGAATGAAGCAGGTATGTAATCATACCCTACAATCTCTGCTCCAATTCAAATGGAAGACTGGTCGTAACGGACGAAAATCTGAAGTAAATTGATTTTGTCCAATCACAGCATTCCCCACCGACACAACGTTGCATAGCACTGGCCTAACCCTGCCGTTATCTGGCCCACCGCCACGGGAATAATGTGGGTGGTCATCGTGGGATTTGATTTGCCGCACGGACAACCCGGTTGGCCATCAGTAAACATAAGCAATATGGCGTAAATTCTACGTCGGTCCTAGAGGAGGCATCGTTCCCTTGACTCCGGAGGTGCATGAGAAAGCATCGGCATGGGTCAAAAACCTGAAACACTATCCTGAAACATTAACTTGAAACATTGTTGACCATTATTTCTGAGTTGCAGAATCCGGATGAAACGTAGACACCTGATCACTCCCTTCGCCATAACTGCAATGGGGGGACTAACGGCGATCGCCTGTGGCGATCGCCAGCCACTCTTGCCCACTCCTGAAACCCCAGCACCCGCATCGGCAACGGTTCGATGGCGGATGGCAACCAGTTGGCCCAAATCCTTGGATATTATCTTTGGTACCGCTGAGCTGTTTTGCCGGACCCTCAGCACGCTGACCCAGGGGCAATTCCTGATTACACCCTATGAAAGCGGGGAACTGGCCAGCGGACTAGAAGTCCTCGATGCAGTGGAATCTGGGGTTGCAGAGTGCGGCCACACCAGCAGCCACTACTATCTATCACGGCAACCTGCCCTTGCATTCGCTGCATCAATTCCTTTTGGCCTCAATGCCCAACAGCAAAACGCTTGGCTATTTCAGGGGGGCGGACTAGAAACCATCCAAACGCTCTATGCAGAACTGGGCGTGATCAATTTTCCCGCAGGCAATACGGGAACGCAAATGGGAGGCTGGTTCAATCAAGACATCTCCACCCCCGCTGACCTATCAGGGATCAGAATGCGAATTCCCGGACTGGGCGGGACGATCATGTCCCGGATGGGAGTTGAAGTGGTTAACCTTCCAGTGGATGGCATTGTGAATGCTCTGATTGCCAATGAGGTCGATGCAGTGGAGTGGGTTGGCCCCCACGACGACGAAAAACTTGGCCTGGATCAGGCGGTTTCACACTACTACTATCCGGGTTGGTGGAGTCCCTCGGAAACCGTTGACTTACTTGTTAGCCTGGAACAATGGAACCAACTTCCCAACCGCTATCAAGCTGCATTCCAAGCCGCAGCGGCCTATGCCAATCAAGCCATGTTGGGGAATTACAACGCGAACAACGGCAAAGCATTGCAACGGATGATTTCACGTGGCACCCAGGTCAAGGCTTATTCGCCTGAGATTTTGCAAGCAGCCCAATCTCTTGCGGTTCAACTCAATGATGAGATGGCCCAAGACAGCAGGGCCTTTCAGCAAATCTACCAGTCCTGGCAGGCGTTTCGACAGCAAGTGTATCAGTGGCACCAAGTGAACGAAACGAGCTTTGCCAGTTTTGCGTTTGCTGGGCTTTCTCGTTAGAGTTCTCGACTTTGGGAATTTCTGACCCCACGTTATTTTTTATCTTTGCATGGTTAACTCCTAAACATTTAATTTCTACAAACATGATGAAACGACGCTTCTTTTTAGGGACTGCTGCCACCGCTGCTAGCAGCGTCATGGCTCTCCAAGCCCAAGCCCAAAGCAATACACCCCGCTCGACTGCCTTTCCCAGTATTCGCTGGCGCATGGCAACAAGTTGGCCCAAAGATTTGGACATTGTATTTGGAAGCGCCGATTTTATCTGCCGCCGAGTGAGCGATCTGACAGATGGCCAATTTACGATTACACCCTATGCGGCCAATGAGATTGTGCCCGGTTTGGAGGTGATGGATGCGGTCTCAGGCGGCACTGCTGAATGTGGTCATACGGCTAGCTACTACTACATCAGCAAGCACCCTGCTCTAGCCTTTGGCACAACAGTTCCTTTTGGCCTCAATGCTCATCAGCAGATAGCTTGGCTCTTGGGGGGTGGGGGACTTGAGGCGATTCAGGCGATCTACAGTGAGTTCAATGTGATCAACTTTCCGGCGGGTAGTACGGGGGCACAGATGGGGGGCTGGTTTACGCGAGAAATTTCCTCAGTCGCCCAGCTTAAAGGGCTGAGAATGCGGATTCCAGGGTTGGGGGGGGAAGTGATGAAGCGTCTGGGAGTGGATGTGCGCGCCTTGGCAGGGGGAGAGATTTTTATCGAACTGGAAAAAGGCAACATTGATGCAACCGAGTGGGTGGGTCCCTATGAGGATGAGAAATTAGGTCTGAATCGAGTGGCTGATTTTTATTACTATCCAGGATGGTGGGAACCGGGCACAACCTATGAATTACAAGTCAATCTGGAACAGTGGAACCAGTTGCCCGTTGAATATCAAGAGGCTCTCAAAGTTGCATCGTTTGAGGTACAGGGCAGGATGCTTGCTGAGTATGACACCGCGAATGGAGATGCACTGCAACGTCTACGCTTGGGCGGGACCAAACTGACGGCGTTTAGTCCAGACATTTTACAAGCGGCCCAAACCGTAGCCTTTGACCTGTATGAAGAAAAAGCGACCCAAAACCAGACCTTTCGCCAAGTATATGAGCAGTGGAAAGAGTTTCGCGCAGGGATCTATCACTGGAACCAAATTAATGAACTATACTTCAATCAGTTTGTGATGAACGCCTAGAGCATTCATCACCAAGGGTTTTCCTATTACCAGACATCACTAAAAGCTATTGTTCTTTCTTTCCATCCTCTTTCTTTCCATCCTCTTTCTTTCCATCCTCACATGCGTTTGCAAATTAGCATTGTCAATATCTTGAGATTTTACCTTAATCGTCTGGCCAGTACACTGGCAGAGTGTAGTCAGCGTTATCAAAATCTCAAGATTGGGCAAAAGCTAAATGTGAGTTTTGGCCTGTTTGTTGGCCTTGCATTTATTATTATTGGGGTCTTTTCGCTCAATAGCCTCCAAGCAAGGGCCAATATTGAAAGGGTTCAAATGGTTGATGTGCCTTTGGCTTTGGAATCCGCTGAGGCCCAAACTAATTTATTAAAGATGTTGTCTAATTTGAGAGGCTATTTGGCCACGGCTGAGTCTGAGTTTCGCAATGAGTATCAGGCAGCTCGGCAAGCATTTGAAGTTGACTTAAGAGACCTAGGGGTCTTGATCCAGACTGGACAGCAACCAGGGGCCGATACACAGGCTGGACCTGAGAATGAAAACTTCTCCCATCTGACCTCTTTGTATGATTTGTACGAGCAGTGGGTGGCTCTGCCAGAGCAAATGTTTACGCTGCGAGATAATACCATTGTCAATCAGCCCGCGTTGGCCCTATTGCGGGATCAGGGGGAAATCCCTATTGCAGTGGTTCTGAATGAATTGAATACCATGATGGCGTTGCAGATCCAGCGACCGACGACGGTAGATAATACTCAGTTGTTTGGAACTTTGTCCGATCTGAGGGGATCTTTTGCGCTAATGGTTGCAGCCATGCGGAGCTATCTGACAACCCAAAGTCCGTCGTTCCGGTTTGAGTATGGGGGCCAGCGTCGGGCGAACCAAGAGGCGTGGGATCGTTTTCAACGCCAGCGATCGCAACTCACCGCTGTCCAGCAGGCTAAATTTGACACCATTGAACAAGCACGATCGCAGTTCCTCCAACTCCCCGACCAACTGTTTGAAATCGTGGAGGGCGATCGCTATCGGCAAGACCTATTTATCTTTCGCACCGAGGCTGAACCCCTTGCCACCGAAATTTTGCAGGAGCTAGAGCAAATTGTTGACAACACCTACCAATCGTTGTCACAAGAGCTATCCACCAGTCTGACTAGTTTAGCGAATGCCCAAGTGCAAACATTTTTGATTAGTTTGCTCTTCTTTATGCTTGCGGCTAGCCTCACAGTGTTACTGAGGCGTTCAATCACCCAGCCCATTCGGCGGCTGACCCAAGTGGCGATGCGGATTGGCAAAGGTAACTTAAATCTTGAAGCCTCCGTTGAATCCCAAGATGAAGTGGGAACCCTCGCTCAGGTGTTTAATGTCATGACACGGCGGCTAAAACAGTCCCTCGTCACGTTAGAAGAATACAACCAAGACTTAGAACAAAAGGTCACCTCAAGAACTCAAGAACTGGAAGCCAAAAATGTTCAAATCCAGAACACGTTAGCGGACTTACAAAAAACCCAGGCCCAATTAATTCAAACAGAGAAGATGTCGAGCTTAGGTCAACTCGTTGCTGGGGTCGCCCATGAGATTAATAATCCGGTCAATTTTATCCACGGAAATCTGTCGCCGTTGGCAGATTATACTCAAGATTTAATACAATTCATTGATCACATCTCTGCAGCCCATCCTGAGCTAGCTCAAACCATTGAAACTGAGTCTGAAGCAATCGATTTAGACTTTGTACGGCAGGATTTACCCATGATCTTATCGTCAATGAATATGGGAACTAAGCGTATCCGGGAAATCGTCCTCTCCCTCCGTAATTTCTCTCGTTTAGATGAAGCAGAGGTTAAAACTATTGATCTGCATGACGGGCTAGAAAGCACATTATTGATCTTACAAAATCGTCTTCGTGCTAAGGGCGATCGCGATGCCATCACGGTGACTCGTCACTATGGAAGCCTGCCACAGGTAGAATGCCATGCAGGGCAAATGAATCAAGTTTTTATGAATATTTTAGCGAACAGTTTGGATGCCTTAGATGATGCTGCCGAAGATGCAGAATGGCAAGCCACTCGCGATCGCCCAGAACTGACAATTCGCACTTCAGTCAAATCAGATCAAACCGTGATGATCTCCATTGAGGACAATGCCTTGGGCATCCCCGACCCCATTCACCAACATATTTTTGAACCATTTTTTACCACGAAAGACGTTGGAAAAGGAACAGGCATGGGACTATCCATTAGCTACCAAATTGTCACAGAGACCCATCAAGGCACCCTCTCGTGTCACTCAAAGCCAGGGCAAGGAACTCAGTTCCTCATTCAAATTCCTATTCAAAAAAACATACAATCTACCGCACAATCACCCTCACAACCGACCATCCAATCCACTATTTAGAACACTAAAGGCGAATCGAACGGATACCGCTCGCATCCGCCCGTAAAATTTGGCGACGATTGTTAGGGTTGATGCTGACGTGAATCCAACTAGGATTTTGCAGGGTGCCAAATTCCAAAATAATTTGATCAAACTGGGCATTACGGATAACCCACTCAGCAAACGCACGAGTGCCAACGTTCACCGGAATCACATCAGCAGCGTAACCAAATCGATGATCACTATTGGGCACTCCACCAACCACTCTGTTTAATGCGGTGGAGCGAAATCCAGACGTAATTCGCAGCGGTCCCAAGGCATCCCGTGCAGGTTGCAACAGATTGCAAGCCAACCGCTTCAAGTTCGCAATTTCTTGGGCATTAGGGGTATTGTCCAATCGGAGGCGATCGGCAGTTTCAGACCGAATCAGTTCAGCCAAGGTGAAGTTGCGGCTAAGTAGATTCGGATCAGGGTTATCTCCGGAGCAAGGGTCGGGGGGAAATAATCCGGCATAGGGGAGACGATCAGCGGGGCGATCGCCCAACACCTCCTGACCGCCAAAATCCAGCAAGTTCGTGATTTGCCGAATGATGTTGTCCACCACAGCATCTTTTGGCCCCAATTGGATATCGTTAATCAGGCGTACAAAGAGGTTGAGAGTATCGGCTCCCCGTCGCCGCAACTCTCGAAATGGGACCGAACTAGGCAAAATAAACAGACCGGCATAGGGGGGGCGATCGCTAGGACGAGGGGGTAGCGGGGGTTGGGCCAGCGCCCGGATCAGGGCATCCGCCAAATTATCCGCTGGCGTGGGCACATCGCTACCAATACCAGTCAGCAGTTGTTCCAGCCGTTCCCCCGCTTGTCGCCGAAACTGCTGAATTTGGGACTGACTCACCCGCAAGACGGTGTAACCATACAACCCTTCGTAGGGTAAAACCCCGGTGGGCAGCGTGGTAGAAAACCCCCGAATTTGACGAATCAGACGGTCAGCGTCCTCATCAATTGGGACTAAATCAGGCGCAGATAATTCGGGTAAAAATCGTCGCACTACATTGGCCGCTTGCCGCCGCAATTCACCCACCCGGTTATCCCCAAACAGACCAACATAGGGGGTTCGGCCCACCGGACGAGGGGGTTGGTTGACCAATTTACGCAAAAAATCATCCACGGCTCCATCCACAGTTGTTAGCCGAGGACTGGAAATATCGGGAATGAGATCAGCAAGGGTGATCGACGCAAGTCGTCGCCAGTCTTGAAGTTGTGTGAGAGCCATAATGTTTCTGAACGGCGATGGTGGGACAGCGGAAAAACAGGTAAACACAGTACCCGGTCGTGATGAATTATGACCCAAGCGGGGGGCATCCGATGCGGATTTTTTCGTATCTTAATCTGGTTGAGTGGATCATGTGGCGATCGCTTCTGACCATCGAATTTGCTGCTACCAATCAATCGCTTATCATTCCCGCAATCATTGACCCCACTGTCGCAGCATATCCTAAGTTATCCTCAGCAATCAGTGCCGATTGAGCAACTGTCCATTGAGCGTAGTGAGCTGGACTCGATTCTATCGTCGTGGTGGAGCGGCCCTGCTCACTCCAGTAACAGAAGTGTCTGTTTCGCCCCCTACTCCCCCCCAGTTCTCAGTACATTAATAAACAAGTAGATGCACCCTGATGGTCCTCCAGTCCTTGGGCTGGGGGATTTTTTTGTCTGGGTGGAGCGGCTAAACCTTAGCCTTTTTGACGGCGCGTTGGCAACGCACTTCGTTAGCGTCCGTCCGTATTGTGATACATTTCGTCTTGCTCTCCCTCTGGATCACGGTCTGGGGTCGATCCGTTGGCCTCTCGTTGCTGACTCAGTTGATCCAGCAGAGACAGGACCTTGCTCCCTTCCTCAATTCCCTTGTCTTCAATAAACACAACGAGGGGAGTATGCCGCAACCGCAACCGTTGGCCAAGAGTACTGCGCACAAACCCAGTGGCCGCTTTCAATCCCGCCATCGTTTCCACTTTGGCCTCATCCGTCCCGTAAATGCTGACAAAAACCTTGGCGTGCTGCAAATCCCCCGATACGTCCACACGGGTTACACTCACCATGCCCATTCCCACCCGATCATCTTTGATGCCGGAGAACAACAGTTGGCTGACCTCTCGCTTAATTAGTTCAGCAACACGAGCAACTCGACGATTGGTGGCCATCCTGATGGACCTCAATAACTAGACAACAAGGGACAAACACGGCAATTCCAGGACTCAACCTCTGATGATGAAGCTTGGTCAGGAGTTTCTGATTCCCAGCTTATGGTTGAGGTGGAGTCCCTGGAGGCGTTCCCAGCAAGCTGCCGGGAATGTGAATCAGTAAATGAGTCAGTTAGGGAAATGTGCTATCCAACATTTAGCCCTAACATGGCTCGCAGGGTAAAGCTGAGAAAGACAAAGCTACTAATCGCAAGACTAATGAGAGCGATCGCCGTCACAGGTCGCTGCAACAAGGGCAAAAACGGCTTCACAAACAGCGAGTACAAAATGCCTAACGAAATCGTAATGAAGTAACGGGGATAGCGCGAAACGTTGTCAAAGAATTCTTGCATGGTTTTTCAAAAGGGATTTCTGATGAGTACGACGGGACAAACTGAGGATGAATGTTCTTCATGAGCTGTAGCCCCCATTCGGTCGGACGACAGCCGCTAAACCACCCTTCATTCTAGGCTAAACTCCGTTGCTCGTGAACACCTCGTTTCTTGGACAGGAAAGCGGTTGATGTTACTCTCGTTACCTCCATCAGGCTGCTGGTCACAGTTTTCACCCCAGATGATGAGGTGAAACAAGATTGAGTATTCGCGGTGCAAACCTTAGAGAGCCGGAATGTTCAGCACCTTAGAGTCCAAGGATAAATTTTTCAATTTGTCAATGTTCAAGTTTAAGAAAACATGAAAACTTTACGCTAGCACCAGAGTTTCCGAAGATTCAGTAAAAATACTGACAGTGTCGTTGTGATCACCTAGAAAAAACAAGTAGTGTAACAGCAACAGAAAGGGCTCCGACATACGCAATCATTTACATTATGTAATGGTAGTTATAGAAGCGCCCATGGTTACCCACAGAGTATTGAAATTGTTTTTGAAGACTTGATGTAGGAGATAGCCATTGATGCCCTCAAACCGATTGACCTTTGATAAATCTTTTATAAAACAGCTCAAGATGACCATAGCTCAGGTCCAGGAAGGGGGAATCGAGATATCCCCCCCATATCAGAAACGAGCAAAATCCGCTTACTGTAAGCGTCACTACACGACTAGTCTGGATTCCTGAGATAGAGGTATAGATGTCTCGTCCATTCAGCATCTCCTGCACATGGACTTCGACACAATTCTAGTTGCCTGAAGCCGAGCTGACGGCAACTTCTGTGAGGCAGCCACCTTGAGTGAAGCGATCGCCCAGAACAGTACCAGAGTAATCGCATTGCGGGGTGCCTTGTATCCAGACTCTGTGCTTTGCAATATCAGCCAGCCTTTTTGTGGGTTGCTGAGATCTTTATTAATTTTTTTTTAAGAACAAAATTGGGACTACAGCTAAATGACGTTAGCATCTTCTACCTCTGCATCACAGGTAGACTTGATCAAGGCATCCGTTATCACTCGATCAGTCGCGTGGATTTCTTGCTCCTTGGGTACAGCACTGCACCGGACCCTTTACTCAATGATGGTCGGCAAACTGGGACGAGCCATATCCAAGCTGGAACTGAATGATTGGGGGCACAACGGATTGAACTAGGCGACGAAGTACAGTTGCTTCGCGATGTGCGTCTCAACGCCTAGCCCCTAATGGCCTGATCGGGTTAGGCCGTAAATTATTTCTAGATCGCGGCGTTGAATCAACGTTGTGACTCAAGATAACTGCCGTCATTAATCTCAATACGACAGCGACTTGGGGCAACATATTTTTCTAGCTAAACCTAGGAAATCGAAGTTGAAGAAATGTCTGATTGCCACTCAAACAGAGATTTACACCAATAGCCATCGTGAATAGGATTTGTCTTGTGAAGGCATTACCATTAGCGATCATTGTTGGCTGGGTAGCGGTGTAAAAATTCTTGATGGAGTCACGATTGGTCAAAGCAGTGTCATTGGAACGGCTGCCGTTGTGACCAAAAATATTTTCAAAAACTCAGTAGCCATTGGCATTCCCGCTAAAGTCATTCAGCATAAATCTGAGTCTAATTCAGTCTTCAGTGTGTTCTGCTTTGAATATTTCAAAGCTAAAGATAGGAAGAGGTTAAGCACGTATTTCATAGTCACGAAAGTGAGTCACAAAAGTGAGTCACGAAAGTGACTCACGAAAGTCTAGCCATAACATTAGGAGAATAATGTAATGCATCATATTGCTCTAAGCATTCCATTTGATCTAGAAGGAATTAACCGAGAGGCCAGCGCAGGTCACTGCCCACGACATACAATGTGGGATCTAGCTCAAACCGTCGAGGCGACGGTTCATCAGCCCGATGCTTATCCTATTACATTTCAGGATAAACTTGCCGCTAAGTTAATCAGCCAACCCGAACATTGGGCAATGGCCCGTGCCTTGACAAAGCAACTGGACCAGAACGATGTTGTGTTTTGCGCAGGAGAAGACACCGGAACTCCCTTAGCTCTGTTATGTCGGGGACTGCCCAATCGTCCCAATCTAGTGGTAACAGTTATGGCCCCAGAGCGACTGAGATTCCGTAGTCTTGCTAAGTTCTTCAACTTGGCCAATGTCATTGACCTGTTTGTCACCAATACGGCAATCAAAGCAACGTTTATCCGTGACTACCTGAAAGTCGATCCCAACAAGATATATGTTGTCCCTGAGCAAACTGATGTGAGGTTCTTTACTCCTGGTGCTGTCTCCATTGAGAAAACAAGACCTCTGGTTGCCAGTGCAGGGAGGGAACAACGGGATTACAAAACCCTGGCACTAGCAACTCAGGATTTAGATGTAGATGTTGATATTTGTGCCATTTCCCCCAATGCATCGAGTTCAACCCGAGTCGCTTTTCCCGAAGAAATACCCGCCAATATGTCTTTCAATCCCCATGATTGGCCAGAGTTTAGACAGCTCTATCGCAATAGTGATGTGGTAGTGATTAGTCTTTTCGATAATCATTACTCGGCTGGTTTAACCGTGCTAATGGAAGCAATGGCTTGTCGTCGTCCCATTATTATGACGGATACACCCGGTTTAGCTCGACAGTTAATCAATCAAGGGGTGGTTCTAGGCGTTAAGCCTGGAGATGCTGATGCCATGCGCCAGTCAATCGTACGTCTGCTAGAAAATCCTGATCAGGCTAAGACTCTAGCAGAAAAAGGATATCAACGTTTGTTGAAGCATCACACCAGTGAAAACTACGTCGCCTGCCTTGCACAAGAGATGCAGAAATTACATGTTCAGCAACATCGTCGCCTAAAGAGCACGAGAGTTGCTGAACCGATGGCTGTTAGCTCTCGGTAGGGTAAGCCTGCTTAACTAAAAAGACAGGCTTGTGTGGTCGTTAAAATTACAGCTAGGTGAACAGAGACTCTTAGTTCACATGGATAAATTCAGTCACCTAGCTGTGTCTTCTAATGATTTAGGGTAATAATTTTGAGCATAGCTGAAGATAAACATGAATACCAAATTACTAACAATTTCAATTCCCACCTATAACCGTTCAGAGCTTTTGGATAAACAGTTGGAATGGGTTATCAATTCGATCAAAGGATTAGAGGAATTTTGTGAAATTATTGTTTCTAACAATAATTCAACTGATAACACCAAAGACATCATCCAGAAGTGGAAAGATCTCTCTGGTGAAGCTGATTTTAAGGTTTACCACAATAAGGAAAACATTGGTGCCATTCGAAATATTGCTAATTGCATAAAAATGGCCACCTCAAAACATGTTTGGGTGATGAGTGATGATGACCGTATTTTTGATACCACGTTAGAAAAAGTTATCAACCTGTTAAAAAATAGTTCTGATCTGGGTCTTTTATTCCTAAACTACTCAACTTATAATTTAGAGACGGGAATATCAAGTCAAAAGGGATTTCCTCTTGAAGAGAAAGAAAGTTCGAATGGGCAAGCCCTGTTCGAAGAAGTCTTTACACTCAAGTATGGGTGGGGAGCATTAATATTTACCACAGCATTAATTTATCGAACGGATCTAGCCCAAAAGGCTATCTCAGAATGGGAAACAGGGGTTGAAAATCTGATGTTTCAACTGTATATCACTGCTTTTTGTGCTTTACATGGTCCCATGCGAGTCACCAAGGATACCTATCTTGAGTATGCGCATGGACGCAGCTTCTTCATTGCAAAGAAGTACTTCATTAAAATGCACTACGTAGATACAGTCGAGGTCTACCTGAAGATGATGCAAATGGGATATTCAAAACAGTTATGCAAACGAAATATTCTCACTATCGTTCGTGAGCCACAAGAATGGTTGATTGCAATAAAGCTCCTGATTAAGCGCCCATTATTGACGATCAAGTCAGTAACATCTGGTTTCATCTTAGCACTTGAGGCGTTGGCGATCTGATTCCGTACCTTAACTAAGGTATACTGCAACTAAATTAGGATTTTTTTGGTTGCAGTCCTATTCAGTTAGTGAATCGGAAAAGATTCGGACCAGAGTGTCAATCTAGCTTTTAGGCTTCTGTTTTTAATTATTGATAGTGTTAGTTGCTTTGATAGTGTTAGTTTTTTGAGTTAATTATTTGAGGTAATTTGTGATGAAAGCAGTTATTTTTGCTGGTGGTCTTGGCACTCGCCTGAGCGAGGAAACAGCAATTAAACCCAAGCCGATGGTGGAGATTGGGGGATATCCTATCCTTTGGCATATCATGAAAATCTATGCTTCCCACGGGATTGATGAATTCATTATCTGTTGTGGATACAAGGGGTTTGTGATCAAGGAGTTCTTTGCTAACTACTTCTTGCGGATGTCAGATGTCACATTTGATATGCGGTTTAATGAAATGAATACCCATTTTGCCAATGCTGAACCGTGGAAGGTGACGCTCGTGGACACGGGAGAAGAGACCATGACCGGTGGGCGACTCAAGCGAGTACGAGAGCACATCGGCAACGAAACCTTCTGCCTCACTTATGGTGATGGGGTATCCAATGTTGATGTGGCCCAAGCGATCGCCTTCCACAAAGAGCAAGGAACCCTAGCGACTCTAACAGCAGTTCAGCCTCCTGGACGGTTTGGAGCGATTTCCTTGGAGAAAGAGCAAACTAAAATTGATAAATTCCATGAGAAGCCCGAAGGAGATGGTGCTTGGATTAATGGAGGGTTCTTCGTCCTAGAGCCTGATGTGATCGACTATGTTGCCGGAGACTCGACCGTATGGGAAGAGGCTCCTCTGAATAAGTTAGCAATCGATGGTGAGCTGTCTGCCTTTAAGCATGATGGCTTCTGGCACCCAATGGATACCCTCCGGGATAAGCGTCGCCTAGAAGACATGTGGAAGCAAGGCAAGGCCCCGTGGAAAACCTGGTAGGTCCGCTTGATTCGTGATCTTTTAGAACTGCAACATCGTTGATCATTTAGTGCAATACCATCACTTATGAAGTTT
>JBFRWC010000114.1:0-4440 GCA_051439365.1 Leptolyngbyaceae cyanobacterium | reverse complement strand
AAGCCATTTAGAATGTAGTGGGGAAAAATGCAGGCCCTATTATAAAGCCCTTTGACAAAGTTAATTTCCCTGATCACTATATATTTTCTACTACTTATATTAAACAACCTTCATGAATACTGACAACCTTGTTCAAATGATGCAGAAAGGCTTTCATATTACTTTGGGAGCCGCTTCGTTTCTAGTTGAAACAGCTACAGTTCAAGACTCAAAGCAACGGGACGATAACTTGGCAAAATTGCAAGCGGGTGATTTCAACCGCCTCTCGGAAGAGTGGGCGGTTACGGGTGAGCAAAAGGAACAAGAAGCGCGGACCTTTGTTGAATCCCTCGTTCCCCCAGGTGGTTTTCCGGGAATGCCCACGGACTCTAACTCTGCGTCTAGCTCAGCGGCAGCAGATGGCCCTAAGATCCCGGTCGATATCCAGAGTGATTTAGATGGGCTGATGTCTGAACTTGCTGCGATTCGTAGCGCTTTGAAGGAATAATCTGAGACTCAGAACCCCGACTTCTTGGAGAAGCCGGGGTTCCGGGCTGCGTTGGGTTTTGTTACCCCAAGCCAACCGACGTGATGGCCTTGTGGTAGTTAATTTGCGGTTGAGCGATCGCCCTGTAATGGTCTGGCCTGGTTGACTGACAAAAATTGGAGATTGGGCGCGGAAACTGCTCCCCCACAAGGGATTGGGACAATGTAGGGGTCAGGTCTCCTGGCCCAAGGCAAGGACAAAGTTTTAGGCAGTTTTGTCAGTTCATCAGCGGTCTGGCACTCAGTCGTTGTCCCAGGTTTCTTGGCTGAGGAGATCACCAAGGCGATCGCGCAACAGAAACCCATGCTTCTCTAGCTCACTCTCAACCCCTTGCCATTCTCGTGTCGGAATGTAGTTGCACAACCCATAGATGGGCTGCTGACGGCCCATTAGTCCAGTTTGCACTAATCTGGTAGCTTCTTCACGGATGAGGTCAATCGAGTAAACCTGTGGTAAACGAGCCTGAATTGCCTGAATCATAATTTCCCCTTGTTAATGTGTCTGATGGATGCCGACGCATGGATAAAAGGACTGGAGCAAGGAACTGCAATGTTCCTGAACCAGCGGTGTTGCCAACTAAGTCGAACCTTTATTAATTAGAGAACCACTGGTGCGCTATAGGGCTACCCATAACTCTATGGTTCCTGACTCATCATCAGAGAGGGCGATCGCACCCAAAAAGGCTGGTTTTGCCAGGGCCGTAGCTTGACGCTGCCACACCTGGCCTACAGGCAGATGCCTGAGCGTCACGTCAGGCAACCCTGTCCACAACTCAGCGATCGCGCCCAGCTAATATCAACACTGTTACTGAATATACTGAATATTTCTCTGTTTATCTATCCAAGCGCCCATTTATCTTAACATTAAAAAACATTACGAAGAATGTGGGACGATGATGATTTATTGCAGAAAGTTATGAGCTGGAGTCCTAGTCAGGTCATAAATCAACGGTCCTTCTCAATTTCACGTCGTAGTGTTTCCAGTTCATCATCCAGGTCATAACTAGATTCCCTGGAAAAGGGCGATCGCCTTCTAGCGCCAGATGGGGTCGAGGCATGGGTGTGCTGACGCTGTAAATCTTCCCCGGTGAGTCGTTGATAACCCAGATAGGCGACACCAATCAGACCTAAAATCAGCAGGAGTAAATACTGAAAGGGAATGTAGCTAAACACAATAATCCGGATTTTTCTCAGAAACCACCCCACTCCCAAATAACCCACCCCAATCAGGGCCAAACCTTGAATCGCCCGAACCACTGGAATCTGGCTCAGGGGTAGGCGTTGTTTCGTGACCCAAACAGAGACCCCCACGTAGTAGCAGGGGGCCAGCATTAGCAAGATATCAGCTTCTTCAAATACCCGCCCCCAGCCTCCATGATTCGTGGCATACAGGAGATATCCTGCTGCCATCAATAAGCTGATCAAGGCCATGCCCAGATTGAGACTGAGGACAAACGGTTCTTCTCGTTGCCCTGGAACAGCGACGCAAATTCCCCAGGCCAGCCACGGTGCCGCCAGAATCAACAGTAAAACAAGGGGTTGATACTGATTTAGAAGGGCAAAGAGGTCTTGAATGGTCATGGGTGAATGCCTGATAAAAAGAGCGGTGCTGTAGAGGCGACTCAATTGGCAAGCCTATTCGAGGATCGCCACTCATAGCGTACCCAAAGCAGATATGAGTCTAACCTACTTTTCACACCGTAAGTCCCGTTCCTTATGATTCTGGGTTGGGTTTCAGCAGCTGTTGCAGGATTTGGGCGGTGTTGGCAGCTCCCTGAAAGTCAAAGGTGCAGGGCTGGGGCTGAAAGGTCAGGATCTGGGCGATCGCCTCACTCAGGGTCGAATGGTCTAACTGTTGGGCGGATAACATTTGCACCAGTCCTAAATCGGCTAGTCGGGTCGCTCGCTCAAATTGCTCCCCTTGCATGTCCTCGTCGCTGGGTACCACCAAGGCAGGAATATTGGCTTGTAGCAGATCCAAGGCGGTATTGTAACCACAAAGGCTGATGGACGCTTGGGCACCGCGTAAGACTTCCCTGAGGTTGGGCAACCAACGGTAAAGCTGAACCCCAGGGATAGCTTGGGCCATGGTTTGGATGTCCTGCCATTCGGTCGAGTCTAAGAATACCCCAGCCAGGGCCACTAGTTGAAAGCGATCGCCCCATCCCATTTGCTGATACGTCTCAATCACAGTGCGTAACAAGTTGCCGCCTAAGCGCCCACCGCCTGCGGAGACCATGAGGTAGGGACTAGTAGGCGGAGTCCATTGGGAGGACTCTGGTAAGGATTGAGGCTCAGGCACCACAAACCCGGTGTAATGGACTGGAATTTTGCGCCGAATCACCGACTTAAACATCGCTTCAATGGAGGTAAAGTCCGCGTCACCATGCACTAGCACTGCATCAAAGTACGTGTTCAGCAAAACATAGCTGATGGTTTCGGTGACAACCCGTCGTTCCCGCTGAGGTTCCAAAATCTCGCGCAAACTGCTGACAATTACGGGAGGCGAAGGTTGGGCTTGAGCGGCTTCCAAAAAGGGGAGCAGTTCAGGAATAAATAGGAGGCGACCGACGGCTGGAAAATGCTCGATCAACAGGGCTGCGGGTTTCCACTCGGCTAAGGCTTTGATTAGCAATTTGGTCCGCAGGGTCACAGCTTCCACCAAGGTATAGCGATCGTCTAGACTCACTAAGGTTTCCTGCTGGTCATCAATGCCAATGGGCGGTAGGTAAATTAGCTCAATCCCCTCTGGCAACGTGACCATTTCAGGTAAGGCTCCCCCCAAAATCATCACCACCCGCATGGATTGCTGGAGTGCTGCTGCGATCGCGCTAGACCGGATATAGTGCCCGATCCCAGACACATGCTGACAATACATTAGAACTGTTGGAATGTTGCTAGTCTGATTCATGAGATTTACCCAATGGTTGTACGGTTGAGAATCGTTAGAAACGTCTGTATTAGATGGACACTAGCAAACTCGATCAGCGCAAGTGGGATATTATCGATTCTTGAAAATGACAACGTCACGGTATCCGAACTAAGGGTGGAAACTACTTCACCCCCCACTTGTGTGTACACCGTAGCCTTTGCAAGGGGGAGTTAGAGGGGGTGAGTTCAGCCTGATGCGTACGCAGTAGGCTCAATAAACTAAACCTGAGCGTATTTAGTGGTTAGCCGACTCAACTGCTGCACCAACAAACTCAAGAACAAGCCTACATCCGTAACGACTCCAGTGGATTCCACCGAACCGCGATCGCTCAATTTCGTCACCACCGCCGGATTAATATCCACACACACTAACTTCACCCCTGCTGGAGTCATGTTGCCCACCCCAATCGAGTGGAGCATGGTGGAGAGCATCAGAATCAAATCAGCCCCCTCAATCAAGCGGGCATAATCTTGCTGGGCCTCAATCAGATCCATCTTAGTGTCAGGCAGAGGCCCGTCATCTCGGATTGATCCGGCCAAGGAAAACGGCACGTTGTTCTTGACACACTCGTAAAACACCCCGCTCTGCAACACCCCTTGATCCACCGCATTGGTGATGCTGCCGCAGCGACGAATGGCGTTGATGGCCTTGAGGTGGTGACGGTGACCACCGTGGACCGAAACTCCTCGCTTCATATCCATGCCCAGAGAAGTGCCCATCAGGGATTGTTCGATATCGTGGACGGCGATCGCATTTCCGCCCAGCAGCACGTGAACGTAATTCTCCCGAATTAGCTTAGTCAGGTGTTCGCTGCCGCCCGTGTGAATCACCACCGGACCTGCTGTGACCACTACCTTGCCACCTTGGTCCCGAATCCGGCGCATATCCCAGGCTATTTGCTCCACGATTAACTCCACCCGGCGTTCGCTGGAGACCCCCGCCCCCATGAAGCTGAACTCTTCGGTGGATTTCTTCAACGAGGA
>JBFRWC010000113.1:0-25343 GCA_051439365.1 Leptolyngbyaceae cyanobacterium | reverse complement strand
TGACTGACAAAAATTGGGGCTTGGGCGCGGAAACCGCTCCCCTACAAGGGATTGGGACAATGTAGGGGTCAGGTCTCCTGACCCAAGGCAGGGACAAGGTTTTAGGCAGTTTTGTCAGTCAATCAGGCTCCCCCACTCCCTCTGCCCCAACCCCAACCTCAACCGATTGATAGAAACAAGTCTACCTTGAAGCGTCTGCCCTCTCGCCAACAGGAGTGCAACAATAATTAACATTTCTGTGTAAGTTAGTGACAGTTTAAAGATATGGTCTTACACACATCTGGGTTGCAGGGGGAATTTCACGATACGAACCCTGGCTTTAGGATGCCCAAGTCCGAGCCAATAGGATATGGGTTTCTATTGAGAATTGGGAAACTATTGTTCAAGAAACTATTGTTCGAGAAACATTGTTAAAATAGTTGACGCGGATTAAGCAAGGGGAAAGCTGTGGTTACTATCGGTCGAGTTGGCGTTTTGTTACTAAATTTAGGGGGACCAGATACGATTGAGGATGTGCGTCCCTTCCTCTTCAACTTGTTCTCGGACCCTGAAATTATTCGACTGCCCGTACCGTGGCTGCAAAAGCCATTGGCCTGGTTGATTTCGACCTCAAGGGCCAAGAAGTCCCAGGAGAATTACAAGCAAATTGGCGGAGGATCACCTCTGCGTCAGATCACCGAGGAACAGGGGCAAGCGCTGCACACGGCCCTCGATCGCCAAGGTCAAGAGTCCCAGATCTACATTGGTATGCGCTACTGGCACCCGTTTACGGAAGAAGCAGTAGATCGGATCAAGCAAGATAATATCGATCATCTCGTCATCTTGCCCCTTTATCCTCAGTTTTCCATTAGCACCAGTGGCTCCAGCTTCCGCCTGTTGCAAGAAATGTGGGACAAGGACTATGCATTGCGCCGCATTCGCCATACGGTGATTCCATCTTGGTTTCAGCGACCGGGTTACCTCAAGGCCATGGCTGATTTGATTGCCCAAGAGTTGGACAAGCGAGATGACCCCAACAATGCTCATATCTTCTTCAGTGCCCACGGTGTCCCGGTCAGCTACGTGGAAGAGGCGGGTGATCCCTATCAGCGGGAGATCGAAGAGTGTGTGGCCTTGATCATGCAAACCCTAGATCGCCCCAATGACTATACTCTGGCGTATCAAAGTCGGGTAGGTCCGGTGGAGTGGCTTAAGCCTTACACAGAGGATGCGATCGCCGAGCTGGCTGAGAGCGGGGTGAACTGTTTAGTGGTGGTCCCCATTAGCTTCGTGTCGGAACATATTGAGACGCTCCAGGAAATCGATATGGAATATCGGGAGATTGCGGAGGAAGAGGGGATCGAAGAATTTTATCGAGTGCCAGCTCTCAATACCCATCCCTTATTCATCCAGGACTTGGCTGATATGGTAATGGAGTCCCTAGGTCAACCCGGCACTCAACTGGACCAAGTGATGCGCCCACCCAGCACCACCAAGCTCTATCCCCAAGAAAAGTGGGAATGGGGCTTGACAACAACAGCAGAAGTGTGGAATGGGCGCTTGGCCATGCTTGGATTTATTGCCCTGCTGGCAGAATTGCTCAGCGGTCACGGTCCCCTTCATTTAGTCGGGTTGCTGTAGGTTGGCATTTGCCCCCGAATTGTATTCCCCAACTCATGCAGCACAATCACCATTGCCGGAGTTACCACTTTGCCCTGGGCCAAGCTGAGACTGAGGGTGAGAAAATCCAGACAGTCGATATTGAGTCATCGCTGCTGCACTACGCTCTGAACCGCCCGTTGAGCAACGGGTAACGCGATCGCCAGCAGGATCAGCCGCGCCACCTGACGCAATACCACCAAGCTCGGCACCCGACTGATCCCGCCCAAAGATGCCGCCAACACAGGCAACCACAGGTTGTCCAAAGCATCGTGGATCAACCTAACCGCTTACCGTGTCTTAAAGAAGATGAGCGCTGCTCTCCTTATCTAAGGTGATGCAGGGTTCACCATGACAATGATTCACTTCCACCAAAACATGGGCAATGGTCGGAATATGCTGGAGTAGGGCTTTGTAATGGTCTGGGGATTGAGGATAGTGGGTGACAACTGAAATTGTCGCCGCTAAATACGCTTGATTGAGATACCAAAGGTGCAAGTCAGTGACCCGATTATCCGCATCATTTTCGATCGCCGCTAGAACTTCTAACTTAACGTCTTTATCAACCGAACCATCCAACAAAATGGCGCTGGTATCCTGCACTAATCCATAGGCCCACTTTGTAATCACACCTGCCCCGACGATGCCCATGAACGCATCTAACCAAACCCAGCCGAAGAATTTCCCTGCAACCAAGGCAACAATGGCAAACACGGACGTGAGGGCATCAGCAAGAACGTGAAAGTAGGCGGCTCGCAGATTCTGATCCTGATGATGATCATTGGAGCGATGATCGTGATGATGGTGATCGTGGGAGTGGTGATCGTGATGGTGGTGATCATGGGTATCGTGCAAGAGCCAAGCACTGGCTAAATTGACTGCCAAGCCCAGCATCGCCACCCCGATCGCCTCGTTGAATTGAATGGGCTGGGGTTGAAAAAAGCGCCCCACCGATTCAAATGCCATCAGAAACGCAACCACAACAAGGGCGATCGCACTAGCAAAGCCCCCCAGAACATTGACTTTCCCGGTACCAAAGGTATAGTTGGGGTCGGTTGCATGTTTGCGAGTATAGCGATAAGCAAAGATGGTGATACCAAAGGCGGCCACGTGTGTCGCCATGTGCCACCCATCAGCCAGCAATGCCATTGACCCAAAGAGAGTTCCTGCTAAGATTTCAGCCACCATCGTCGCTGCCGTAAACAGCATCACGATCTTGGTATTTTTCTCGCCATGATTTTGGGTATCGGAAAAATCATGGGAATGTTGCCATTGTTCAAGCGCATGAATATGCATAAGACTGGTGGTGTGTTTATCTGGTGGCGGCGAGGAGTACGACAGGTGAGTGTTAATTGTCTCAGGGTGCTGTAAAGTAGGTCAAGTATCGGGGAGGGCCGTACAGATTTTTTACACCCTAGGTCTTTACTCCCCTAGATCACTAATACTAATCTTTACAGTTTTCATTGCAATTCTATTAGCTGTGTTAGGACTGAGGAGAAGCTCAATTATTCTCTTTTCTGCCTTTTATCCAGACTTAGCTCATGAGTTCCTACAACTGCTGCCCCATCGTCGGCAACAAAATTGCATTATCCCCCTTTGGCCAACACTTGGTAGATGGAGGATGGCTAGACGCTGAACAGATGAGTCTAGCTGAACAAGTACAGAAATTAAAATCATATACAAAGTACAAACATTATGGCCAATCCACACATGACTATGACAAGGCACCATTAATTACCATTGTTGAAGATATTCTCCGTAAAGAACTTCCGCATGAAGAGCAGGAAAGATACCGCAGAGTAAAGCGATTTAGCTTTAAAGTCCTATACCAGCGTGAAGTGGTTGATATTAGTACCTTAACACCGAAGGATAAGGACAAAATCGTTCAGCTTATTGATGAGTTAATCCCAGAAGCAGTTTGTAGACGTTTTCAACTATTTCCCCTAAAACTAGAAGAATATCAAGAATCAGATGATTTATGGATTGGATCTCTGAAAGTGGCAATGGTGAATCTTGATGATCTATCTGCTGAAGATGAACTGAATCGAATCTTGCGCCCTAAAAATATTAGGTTCGAGCCTCTAGCTATCATGCCTGATGACTATGTGCGTATTATTTCTCAGTATCTGGATGGGAAAGCTGCCCAAGAAAAGCAGGGACAGATGATCTCTAAGATGGATGTTAGTGCTGATCTTGGAGATCCAGATTCCATGGAATTGGAAGATAACACTGACCCTGAGCTTTCTCTGGAGTCGGTATTAGCAGATCCAGAAGCGGCCCCAGTGATTAATTTGGTTAATAAGATTTTATTTCGTGCCCTAGATGAAGAAGTTTCAGCCATTCATATTGAACCTCAAAAGCAAGGTCTCCGCGTCCGATTCTGCAAAAACGAGCAAATGCAAATTGCGTTTGATGATTTGCCCAATAAAATTATTCCTGCTGTTACTACACGCATCAAGATCATTGCTAGCCTAGATATTACTGAACGGTATGTGCCTCAAACTGGCCGCATTCGTCGTATGTTTAATGGTAAAAGAGTTGATTTTGAGGTTATTTCTCTCCCCAGCCGTTTTGGTGAAACCATTGTCCTTAAGATTCACCAAGAGCCTGAAGTCGATTATTGTTTGTCTTGCATTACAGAAAAAACGGAACATTTGCAAGCAATCCGTAAACTGCTGATCCGTTCCTATGGGCTACTGTTAGTATTCGGAGATAGTGATTTTAGCCGTAGGCACACGCTCTACACTCTTGTTCAAGAATGTAACCACCCCAATACCCATATCATCACGATTGAAGATCCAATTGAAGAGAGCCTACCGGGTTTAATTCAAGTGCAGGCTAGAACAAGAGGTTTAGGCTTTTCAAATATGTTTCAGGCTAGCTTACAACAAGACCCACATATCATTATGCTTAGTGAGTTAGAAAGTATTTCATTGACTCAAGACGTTTTAAAGGCTGCGAAAAGCGATCGCCTGATTCTCGCTGCGATGACTGTACACAAGGCAGTCGATGCCATTAGTCAGATGTTAGAAATGGGGATTGCACCATATTTAATTAATCGATCCTTGATAGGCGTTATTGGTCAAGCATCTGTGCGTAAACTTTGTGACCAATGCCGAGTTCCAACGACACCGGATGCCGATCTATTAGCTCAGTTGAATGTACAGTTGGAGCCAAATGAATCCCCGACATTTTATCAGGCAGGCTACTTAGAGCCTGACGAACTTGAACAAGCGAAAAACCGGGGTTGGCTATGTCCTAATTGCCGTGGTACAGGATATAGCGGCCACGTCACATTGTGCGAAATTTTACCTGTCACTAGCCAGCTCAAACAAGCCATTCGTCAACAGTCCTCCGATTCTGTTCTTCAGCAGGTGGTTGAGTCCAGTAGCGTCGTTACGTTTCGGCAGGGTGTGATCGAATTAGCAAAACAAGGGGTGACGACTCTGGAAGAAGTTGAGCGGATATGTGGTGAAGCCGATTAAGCTCAGCACGGCTCTAAAATCGTAGCATTGCCCTGTACAGTAGAGGTGTTGTCTATCCCCCAATAGTCCAGCCATGCCCACTGCCATTCCCCAAGCCTCAAATGCTCCTCGTTGGTTACAGCGTTTGCACTACACTCTCGACCCGCTGGGGTATTTGGATCAAATCGCGCAGCAAAATACGCCGATCGCCAACGCGCCAGTCATCGGCTCCCAAGATCGAGTCTTTTTCATCCGTGATCCCCAAGGGATTCAGCAATTTTTTGCCAGCAACAGTTGTATTACAGCTCCCCCCAATGGTTTGTTACAACCGATTGTGGGCGATCGCTCCATTTTTTGCCTGGAAGGGGAACGGCACCGCCGGGAACGCAAACTCGTAATGCCCCCCTTCCACCGCGATCGCATTCCCCAGTATGGCCAGTTAATTTGTGAGTTGACCCACCAAGCCATGGCCACGGTGAAACCAGGAGAGACCTTTTTGGCGCGATCGCTGCTGCAAACGATTTCCCTGGATGTCATTCTTAAGGTGGTGTTTGGCCTGAGTGATGGGCCACGATTTAACCAACTCCGAACCTTACTGGTGGAGTTTACTGGAACCTTTCAGAATATCCTGGTGTCTGCTGCCTTGTTTTTTCCAGGTTTGCGGTTTGAATGGGGTGGTCGCAGCCCCTGGGGACGGTTTCAATCCCTGCGCCGCCAAATCACGGAGGTGCTGTTGGCGGAAATTGGCGATCGTCGCCGTCAAAATCTGGACACCAAAACCGATATTCTTAGCTTGCTGCTCTCAGCGCGGGATGAAGACGGTCAGCCCATGACCGATGCCGAACTCCACGACGAATTGCTCACCCTGTTAGCAGCAGGCCATGAAACCACCGCCAACGCGATCGCTTGGGCGCTGTATTGGTCCCATCAAGACCCCGAAATTCGCCAGCGCCTCATCGACGAAATCAACCCCCTGGGACCGGACCCGGACCCGGTTGCCATTTCGCAGTTGCCCTATCTTACGGCTGTTTGCAACGAAACCTTACGAATTTATCCCATCGCGGTGCTGACGGTTCCCCGTGAGGTTACGGCCCCGACAACGTTGATGGGCTATGATTTACAACCGGGCGATCGCCTCTATGGATCGATTTACCTGGTGCATCATCGACCGGATTTGTACCCCGATTCCCATACCTTTCGCCCTGAACGATTCCTCGAACGGCAATTTTCCAGCACAGAATTTTTGCCCTTTGGGGGTGGGATGCGTCGCTGCATCGGGGACGTGTTGGCCCAATTTGAACTAAAACTAGTGCTGGCCACGCTGGTCTCTCGCTACCCGTTGGCATGGGTCGGCCAAACCCCAGAAACCCCTAAACGGCGTGGCGTGACTGTTGTGCCAGCCAGAGGGGTGGAAATGGTGTTGCGTTAAGCAGGCTAGAATAAGTCCGAATCGTTGTTATCCTCTTGGCTATGATGATTGAGTTATGATGACCAACCCGATCGCCACTGCACCTCAGACATCTGAGGCAACACCCCCGTCTCCCTCAGACACACAACCCAGAGGCACTAGTGTTGTCCTGGAGAATATCAGTTGGCCACAGTATGAACAGTTGCTGGAAGTGTTGGGCGATCGCCCCTCCAGTCGCATGACTTACGATAATGGTCTTCTAGAAATTATGACCCCACGGCCCGACCACGGGTATTTTAGTGATTCCATCGCCGATGCAGTGAAAGACATTGCTGACGAACTGGATATGGACTATGACTGCTATGGTTCAACAACCTGGCGACGTGAACTTAAAAAAGCAGGGGTGGAACCCGATCAGTGTTTTTACATTCCAAATGAGCCGTTAATCCGAGGCAAGCTTGAATTTGATTTAGCCACTGATCCCCCTCCTGATTTGGCCATTGAGGTTGATTTTTCTAGCAAATCCCTCGATCGCTTCCCGATTTATGCTCGACTGGGAGTGCCAGAAATCTGGCGATACGATGCAGGGGTTCTAACGATTCATCTCTTGGATGGTGAGATTTATCGAGAAAGCAACACCAGTCTGGTCTTTCCCATGCTGCCTGTTCAGGAGTTGCCCAGCATCATCGAAACCTATCGTCCCCAGGGAAAACGGGTAATGCGACGAGCCTTCCGACAATGGGCATTGGATAAGGCCAATGGACAAAATATGTCAGAGTCGTGAAGAGGGTTTCTAGAGGAGCCATTTTGCTGAAGATTGGTTATGCCGTTACCGTTCTGCTTACACTACTTATTGGACCCATTTTGAGTCAGAGAGTTGGAGGGCAGCATGAAACCACTACAAAATTATATCGGCGGCACATGGCAACCATCGGCTACCAGCGACTATCTAGAAGTCCGCAACCCGGCGACCCACGCGATCTTGAACGAGGTGCCCCTTTCTCTATCCAGCGAACTGGAGCAGGCGGCGATCGCGGCCCAGTCTGCGTTCCCTGACTGGCGACGCACTCCCCCCACCCAGCGGATTCAGTATCTCTTCAAACTTAAAATCCTATTGGAGGAACACCGGAGCGAACTAGCCCAAACAATTACTCAGGAATGCGGCAAAACTCTAAAAGAATCCGATGGAGAACTGCAACGGGCGATCGAGAATGTGGAGGTGGCCTGTGGCATTCCAACACTGATGCAGGGGTTCAATTCCGAAGATATTGCCCGTGGGATTGATGAAATCATGATTCGTCAACCGCTGGGTGTCGTGGGAATGATTGCCCCCTTCAACTTTCCAGCGATGATTCCATTTTGGTTCTTTCCCTACGCGATCGCCTGTGGTAACACCTGCATCATCAAGCCCTCGGAGAAAGTGCCCCAAACCATGCAGCAGATCATGGCACTCATCGCGCAAACGGGATTGCCTGCGGGAGTGGTGAATCTGGTCAACGGCAGCAAAACGGTGGTGGATGCGATGCTGGATCATCCTGTAATCCGCGCCATTAGCTTTGTTGGCTCTAGTCCCGTGGCCCAGTACATTTATCGTCGAGCGGCTGAAAACGGTAAACGGGTGCAGTGTCAGGGCGGAGCCAAAAATCCGGTGGTAATTTTGCCGGATGCGGACTTGGAGATGACCACCCGCATTGTGGTGGATAGTGCTTTTGGTTGTGCCGGACAGCGGTGTTTAGCAGCATCCTTAGCCATTACCGTCGGTGCAGTCAAGAACGCTTTTCAGGAGGCGATCGCCACTGCTGCCACCGAGCGCATTGTGGGCAATGGCTTGGACCCGGATGTGCAGATGGGCGCAGTGATTAGTCAGGGCAGTCGCGATCGCATTCAAGCCCTGATCCAGCAGGGAGTTGATGAAGGTGGCCGCTTGCTGGTGGATGGCCGCAATCCCACGGTTCCCGGTGGAGAAAACGGTAATTTTGTTCGCCCCACTCTGCTACAAGATATTCCAGAACAAGGTGCGATCGCCACTACGGAAATCTTTGGCCCGGTGTTGGGGTTGTTGCATCGGGAGACCTTGGAGGAGGCGATCGCTTTCGTGAATCAGAGTCGTTGGGGAAACATGGCCTGTTTGTTCACCCATTCTGGAGCCGCTGCTCGAAAATTTCGCTATGAAGCCGAGGCGGGGAACATCGGTATTAACATCGGTGTGGCCGCACCCATGGCCTTTTTTCCGTTTAGTGGCTGGAAAGAAAGCTTTTATGGCGATCTCCACAGCCAGAGCCAACATGCGGTAGAATTTTTTACTCAAACTAAAGTAGTGGTGGAGCGCTGGCCCAAAGAGTGGTCCCGCCAGTTTTAATGTCAGAACTCTGGCTTCTAGAACTCCAACGATTAGACCCCCGGTTGCTCAAAGAAACCGGGGGTTTGAACACAGAATATCCTGATTGCCCAATACCAAACCTATTGGGTTCGTTCGTTGATGGTTCGTTCGTTGATGGTCGGTTTGTGAGCAATCCAATATTTGCTAGCTAGATGAATCTGCGTTTCCACCACATCAAATCCCGCCGTTTGTAACCGTTCCTCAATATTGTCCTCAATGTAGTTCCGGTAAAACGGCTCATGGAACACCGCCTGGAAGTTATTCATCATCGGTTCCATTTCAGGGGAATCAGTGAGCTGGACCGAATCGCAAATGATAAACGTGCCTCCAGGTTGAATGACCCGATAGCACTCATTGATGATGTTCTGACGCACGGGCGCGGGTAGCTCATGGAACAAAAACACACAGGTAATGCCGTGGAAATAATGATCCGTATAGGGGAGTTCCTCGGCATTGGCTTGGAGGAGCTGAGGCAAGGTTCCAGGTAGTTCCGAAAGGGACTGGTTCGCTTTACGGAGGTAGGTGGGTGACAAATCAATGCCATGTAAGGACGCATCAGGCAGAGTGGCTTGCAACATGCGTAGGGTCCGCCCCGTGCCACAGGCCACGTCCAACACCCGCATCTGATGCTTAGGCGATGGCATGGATTCTAGTCCGGCTTTGAGAGGGGCCAGAATCCGGCGGCGCATGGGGTCAGCACAGCCATTGAAGAGAATTTCCACTTGGAGATCATAGAGGTTGGCAGATTGATCGCTCAAATAGCCATCGGTTTGGTAGTGAAAATTGCGGACATAGTATTGGGGGTAGCCCTCCGTGTTCACCCCATCACTGAATTCGTTGAATCGCTTCCCGTTGCTACGGTCCCAGGTTTGGGGCAAGTCAAGGAGTAACTGGGGATAGAACTGGGCGATATCGCTCCAAGGCGTATCGAACAACAGTGAAGCTGGATAAACGCCATTTTCCACATCCGCCCAATCCTCTTCTAGCAAACGCTCAAAGCGATCGCGATATTGCAGGGCAACATCAGCGGAGAGGGGCTGAATGGTGTTTTCTTTGATCGGAGCCACGAAGTTTCGGACTCGAGTGGCTAAGGTTTTGTGGTTCAGTCCCAGAAAACTTTTACTGTACTGAAAGCCTTGATAGGCAAGTTTGGTTAAAGTCTGTTCCATTAGTCAAAGTGGGCGATCGCAACAAGCACTACAACGTCATCACAGTTAAACCCCTTGCAGTCAGGGACAAAGAGGCACTTTCCTGACAACAGGGCTGCTGAAAATCAACAACCTGGAATGGCTTAACCTTTGTGAATGACTTAATATAAGTTTACACAAATTAGGCTGATCGATCCCGTAACTAGACGTGCGTTCTACCCGCTTAGACGGCCATCTCCCATTCTTTTAGGGCAACCCGCCCACGCCCATGCCTGGTCATCATTAGCCGTTTAGGTTGATCTTTTGTCTGTCTGTCAGGTGTCAAGGCATTCTATCCAATCACCCGATTCTCAAAAAATGTAATGATTGCCGGCAATAGTACACCAATTCTCCGTAGAAATGACTACAGTAGAGAAGGTGATGCTTAGGGGGCACCAATCACTTGTGTTAAGTTCATCGCTTTGGTCTGTTGGTTTACGAATTCGTTGTCGCCTTGGGCAGAGAGTTGGGCCAAAAATTGGGCAGAGAATCGGGCAAAGAATTAGGGAGAAAATTGGGGAAGGAGTCGCGATCGCCACCTGTTTCCTCCCGATTGTATTGGCCCCCTTGACCACCGCATCATTATCCACCTTCTCCCCGCCCCGCCCCCTTGCGAGTGCTATCCTTCCCCCTGCCCCCCCAGTGCCGTTCCACGTTGGCACCTTACGAGTCCAGAATCAGACCTATCACCCCATCCGGATTGCTCTCCTCCCTCAACTGAGCGAGACGGCACCGATTGTCCGCATCTCTACGGATACAACCGAGCAGATGAGTGCCACTGATGCTAGCCCGTTAATCACGGACGATTTTCGCCCATCTCGCCCCGGGGAAAGCGCTTATGGAGAAGCCATTCATTGGGATTTTGTGCCAAGGGAAGGCCACGAAGATGGACTCGTCTTGGCCCTGCCAGAGGGACAGTTTTGGGTCAAACCAGGGGATATTGTGACAGCGTTTGCCCAGGATGGATCGCGGCGCTATTGGGGACCATACGTGATTGGGGCCACAGAGTCACCGATTTGGGATGAGGAGACGAGAGAATGGCGGCTGATTTTAGAGACCCCGTTTCCTTTCTAATCTATCCGTTTTGTTCCTGTTGATGGATGGGGATCATCACATGGAAAATAGCCCCTTCTCCCTCACGGCTGTTCACAGAAATTGAGCCGCCACACAGTAACAAGAGCTGCTGGACAATGGATAAGCCCAGTCCCACGCCACCTGAATCCGCCACAGCACCAGACCGGACTCGATAAAATCGATCAAAAATCTTGGGAATATCCGTGGCGGAAATACCAACTCCGGTATCCTGAACTTCGATTTGTACCCAGTCTTCTTGTCGCTTGGCCTTGACCCAAACCTGGCCATTTTGGGGCGTAAACTTAATGGCATTGTGGAGCAAATTAATCAGAATCTGGCGGAGCCAAGGCGCCAAAGTAGTGACAGGAGGTAACTCTTCAGGAATGGTATAGGCTAACATGATGCCTTTTTCTTGGGCCAATGGTTGATACGTGCTGACGACACCAGGGACCACATCCGTCAAGGAGACCGATTGTAGGGGAGGCGAGTCATCCACACTATCAAACTGCGCCAATTCGAGGACACTTGTGATCAAGGCACTTTGGCGATCGCACTCCTTGGCTAATAAATCCATATAGCGCTGGCGTTGGTTCGGCTTGAGGCTGGGGGAATTCAACAACGACAGCGCCGTTTTCATCGTACTGAGAGGGGTGCGCAGTTCTTGGCCCACCATTTGAAAAAACTCATCCTTGAGCCGAATCGAGTTGACGAGTTCTGCATTTTTCAATTCTAACTCAGCCGCCTTGCTGGCTTGGCGGCGAGAGGTTGCCCCACCACGCCAAGTGGCCTCTTGACGACGCAAATTACAATTCCATAGGCTATCCATCACCTGCAAGTCTATGGTCTTCTGCCCTAGGTCGGCCCGAATTGTCTGCCATTGGGCCACATGAGAGGGCACTGCCGCTTGCTCATCCGGGGATTGGGCGTATCCCAGTTCCGCAGCCTCAGCTAGTCCTCCAATAATGGCCTGAATCGTCACGGGATTAAACGAACACAATCCTAGCAGCGCTGTTTTCCGTTCAGCACCGTCCTCACCTGCCGTAGTCCCACCACCCACAACGGTCTCCTCAACATTGGCAGTGGATGGCAAGTGGCTCGAAGCCTGACGTGCGGATCGAGGGCGGTGGGCCAAAACCATCGCTTGGAGCTTGGGTGTAATTGCCACCACAAAAAACTCACGACGCAGCCGACTACTGGGAGGCAGCCACAACTCTAGATCGGGTAGAACAAAAGCTCCGCTTGACAGCTTACTTGATGGCTTGGGTACCGAACTCCGCTGTCCATAGGGGGATGGATCTGGCCCTGAAGGTCTCCCTTCCGTAGCGGAGGAATCATCCAGATCGTCCTCTTTGTCCGAGGTCTCATCTTTACGAGTTCTGATCGAATAAAGTGGATCAGTGCGAAGGACACGGTGGCAATAGGTTTGTACCGGAACTTGCCAGACTTTGCCACGGGGAAGCTTAACCCAGATGGTGGCCGACTGCTCATGCTCACACAGGAGATCAAAAAGGGATTCCACCATCAACTTGAAGGTGGTTGGGCTAAGCTTCAAAGGTTTGGGGGGAGCATCGGACCCCAGAGCGGTCTCGTAAAGGGACGTGTCTTGCAAACGAGTATCCATAGTGTTTGAGAGAAGAGGAGGGGCAGGACGATGGATCAGAACCGATGGATCAGAACCAATGGGGCAAAAACCGATAGGGCAAAAACCGACGGGGCAAAAACCGATGGGGCAAGGGCGATCGGGCTAGACGACAGTCACTCGCTGATCAGGGGTGATTCGATCCGGCATGACCCTCGATCCTGTAGTCTGTTTTAACCCATTTCACCACGTTTTTCTATCATTATTTACTTTCCGTGGCGACATCCCGCTGGGCTAGAGCCGTTCGGGCTTGTTCTCGATCATCAAAGTGGATTTTTTCAGTTCCCAAAATTTGATAATCTTCATGGCCCTTGCCTGCAATCAAAACGGTGTCGCCCGGTTCTGCCTCTAGGATAGCAGTGCGGATGGCGGTGGCGCGATCGCCCTCAACCAGAGGCTGCACCGTGTCTGGAATCCCCGCTACAATATCAGCCAAAATCTGCTCCGGGTTTTCAGTGCGGGGGTTATCCGAGGTGACAATGGCCCAGTCCGAGAGCCGAGCCGCAATTTCCCCCATTTGGGGCCGCTTGGTGCGATCGCGATCGCCGCCACAGCCAAACACACAGATCATTCGCGATTGGGCAAAGGGGCGGGCTGCCTTCAATAAGTTTTCTAAGCTATCCGGAGTATGAGCATAGTCTACGATTACGCCAATGTCTTGGTTGTCGCTCACCTGCACCCGCTCCATCCGACCGGGTACACCAGGGAACTGGGCGATCGCGGTCACAATCGTGTCCAAGCTCAAGTCAAACTGCAACGCGGCTCCCACCGCCGCCAACACATTCTCGATATTGAACTGGCCCACGAGAGGCGAGGAAAAAGGTATCGTGCCCTTGGGCGTATGCAACTCCCCCGTCACCCCATTGGCCCCATAGTTTAAATCGGTGGTGAAAATATCGGCCTTCGTGTCCGTGGTGCTGTAGGTCCAAATCTCCACCGATTCCGATCCTTGCTTCACCTGGGTGGTCAACCGTTGCCCGAAGGAATCATTGGCATTAATCACGGCCCGTTTGGTGAGATAGTCTGGGCTAAACAAGAGGGCTTTGGCCGCGAAGTAATCGTCTAAGTCTTTATGGTAGTCCAGATGATCCTGGGTGAGATTGGTGAACACGGCCACTTCAAAGGGACAGCCCAACACCCGATGTTGGGCCAGGGCATGGGAACTCACCTCCATCACGCCAAACTGACAGCCTGCCTCTCGTGCCATTGCTAACTGCTCTTGCAAGTTAACGGCAAACGGGGTGGTATACAAGGCGGTTTGGGAATATCCCGGCCAGCGAGCGTAGAGAGTCCCCAAGAGAGCGGTAGGGTGCTGGGCCGCGTTGAGCAAATATTCAATCAGGTGGGTGGTGGTGGTTTTACCGTTGGTGCCCGTGACCCCCGCGAGCCGGAGCGATCGCCCCGGCTCGCCAAAAAATGCTGTGGCCAATTGGGCACAGACTTTGGGCATATCCGGCAATGGGATAATACAGACAGAGGAGAATTCGGGGTGGTCTCTCGTCTGCTCGGCGGTTTGGGGTGAGATAATGGCGGCGATCGCCCCTGAAGCGATCGCCCCCGGCCAAAACTCACCCCCATCCACCCGTGTTCCCGGCATTCCGATAAACAGATCCCCTGGCTGGCAATCCTGAGAATTGGTAGACAACTGGACCACCTCCATTTGCAACGCTGGATGGTCGGGAAGCATTACCCCCAGGTCTGCAACAATATCGATCTTGGACAGTAGCTGCTGTAACTGCATCACAACCTCCTCAACGTGTCTGGATTTGGCTCAGGGCTTGAGGCAAGTCTACCGCATTTATAGAAAGATTTTATGTTTATTCAACCCTATTACCATTCATTCGGTCCCTAGTTTAATAAGGCATCGGCTGGGAGAATGATCTCGCCTCGAAACCAACCCACCAAGACGACCAATAAAATACAGCCAGTAAACGTTAAGCCCAAGAGCAAAACGGCAAAGAGTTCTCCTGGGGACAGGGGGCGATCGTTGGGATCAAGGTAAGCGGTTGTGACGCGGGGGCGAGATTCCTCTCGGAGGGATGTTGTGCCACCACGGTTGCGATCACGATTGGCCGGACTCGCGGTTTGCGGTCCAGGCGACTCCAAATTCTGGATGGGTCTCACACCCGAAAACCGCGAATACCCATGTTCAATATCGTAGCGGCTCCGTTTATCTGGACTACTGAGGGTGCCGTAGGCTTCGTTGAGTTGCTGAAATTTGACCGTTGCCACCGCTTCCGGCAGCGTCGTAGTGTCTGGGTGATAGAGCTTGCTTAGCTCGCGATAGGCACGGCGAACATCTTGGGCTGTGGCCCAAGGGGCTAGCTTTAAAACTTTGTAGTGACTTGTTGGTGGTGGGTTATCCAATGGTTGCATCCTCCCTATCTGGTTCCCTGGCATTCCAAGTGTTGGCATTCAAGCGCAGCATTCAAGGCTCAACAATCGCCCCGCAACAGGCGAATTTGAGCAATGGTGAAGATCACAGGGATAATGCGGCTGTAGTTTGTCGCGATCGAGCGCCATCCCAAATCCGCGAAAAAATACATCCATAGGGCTGGCCCTAAAACCGCTAAAAATCCTCGAACCGCGCTGTAGCGAGCAAGATTAACGGCAACGCCCCGACGGACCATGTGTAACGCCGCTCGCTGTTGCACGATTCCAGCAACCGCTCTCCCACCGGCTAAAGCCTGCTGGGTCAATTGATAGCGGGTGATCTGGGCCGCAACCTGCCCCGCAAGTTGCCGTAAGAGCAAGGGGCGAATGACATGGCTGACGGCTAAGGCACTGCTGCCCTTAAGCAGGAGGCGAAGGGTATTGGGTTGGGACGGGGCGGGAAACCCTTGCCCCACGGGTAAACGGGTCAGGTTTTTTTGAAAATATTGCTCCAAAGCTTGCTGATCAGGGCTTGGCAGCTTTTGGTAAGCCAGATCCAAGAGGTGTAAAAAAAGCGACTCTTCTAGCTCCAGCGTCGAGGATATCTCGGTGTAAGGAACATCAAGATGCTGACAAACTTGGAGTAAAACGGTGCGGTAAGAAAGCTGATGAGATTGCCGTCTCAAGACTGTGACTCCATCTGCCGCTAGGAATCGGAACCGTCGCTCTAGGCGCTCTAGCCAGACTTGGCGATCGCCTGATGAAATGCGTTGAGGACTACTTAGAGCCAGGTAGTCCAGGGGATTGAAGCGACGAGTGAATAAGATAGCTGTCATCCCCTGAAGTTCGTCCGTTGTGGCCAGTTCTAACCCGGTCCGCAATTCATCCATGTCGCTGTGCTGTCCTGAATAACGGCCCTAGGTGACCCTAGTCATCATGAGAGTATTGTACGTAGAATCATGATGCTTGGCTGCAAACTAGGGCGATCGCCACTAGCAACTGACCTCTAATTTTTGACAGGCTAGTTGTCCGTGGCGGCTCCTTCTGTGCCCTCGTTGCTGTTGTTGTCCGTTTCATTGTCATTGGTGTTGTTATCAAATGACCGTCTACGGGAGAAACGAGAGTTAGTCCGCTTACGAAACTTACGGGCATAGGCTTGATTTCGGAGTGCTTTCTCTTTTTTTAGGTTGCGGCGTTTAGCCATCCTTGGACCTCATACGAAAATAACAAAAATTAACGAGTTGTACAAAACAATGATTGGGGACGTTGTATCAGAATCAACAGGACATTTGCTTAAATATCCCGCAGTTTAGAGCGCCCCAACGCCCTTGGGTGAAAACCACCAGCGCATCATGCTACACCAAATCTTCGCGGAGGAATAGAAGGTGTGAAAATTCCCCAAATGGAGGGGTAAGCATAAGGCACGAGATCAAATTCTATCATGAGTTCACCAAGATACTGTCCTCAGAGCGGTATTGCCGTCAGTATTATTGGTATTGCTGGCGGTAGTACTACTCGTATTCGGAGTCTTGAGCGTGAACTCAATCTGCCAATGAAGTCGCTTTTAGCTTAATCTGATTCCATGACGGATGGATTCGTTTCGTGCCAAAGGAAATGGGAATGCAACTATCAATGTTGTGGAAGCAGATGACACTCCAGCAATTGCCGACGATAGCTTGGCAACAGTCAAGTTATCTCAATGCGTTGACAACTCGGCTACAGCATTGGTCTGCGGCAAGTTTGATATTTTCCAGGGGAAAGGCGATCGCCACCGTTCTGGTTGCCTTAGTGTTTGCGATTGCCCCGTTTTTCAGCACCACCTTAATTGGTTTACTGCTGCTGGCTTGTGCGGGGATGTGGACATTATTAGTGTTTACCGACAGCGATCGCCCTCCCCTCACCCCCGTTCATCTGATGGTACTAGGCTATTGGGGAATCACCACCATTGCTACTGGCTTTTCCCCAGTGCGGACAGCAGCGGTGGATGGCTGGATTAAGTTCACCCTCTATCTAATGTTATTTGCCCTGATGGTGCGGTTGTTGCGATCGCCCCCCATCCGTTCCTTTCTGATCGGTGTGTATTTGCACATCGCCCTAATTGTGAGTGCCGCAGGATTGCGCCAGTGGTTCTTTGGCGTGGATGCCTTGGCTACCTGGGTGGACCCAGATTCCTCTCTGGCGGGAACCACCCGTGTCTACAGCTATTTAGGCAACCCTAATCTTTTGGCCGGATACTTGATTCCAGCGACCTTGCTCAGTCTCGCGGCAGTGTTTGTTTGGAAACGCTGGCTTGCTAAAGCCCTGGCCAGTACCATGTGGATCATGCATTCGGCCTGTCTCGTATTCACGTTTAGCCGGGGCGGTTGGCTGGGCTTTGTCGCGGGTGGGTTTGTCTTCCTGTTGCTGTTGATTCACTGGATTAGTCCCCATCTACCTAAATTTTGGCGACGGTGGTCGTTACCGCTGGTGTTAGCAGGCAGCACGGGGAGCTTGGCGGTGGGGATCGCCACCATTGGCCCAGTGCAAGAACGGTTTCTCAGCATTTTCGCGGGACACGAGGATAGTAGCAACAGCTTTCGGTTGAACGTCTGGCAGGGAGTGACCCAAATGATTCAATCCCGACCCTGGCTGGGGATTGGCCCTGGCAACGATGCCTTTAACTTAGTCTATCCCTTTTATCAGGTACCAGGATACACGGCCCTCAGTGCTTACTCAATTCTGCTAGAAATTTGGGTAGAAACGGGAATCATCGGTCTTCTCTGTTTTCTCTGGTTCGTGATGGTAACGCTGGTACAAGGATGGTTGGCGATCCAACGACTGAGGCAGGCGGGCGATCGGGACGGGTTTTGGCTGATGGCCGCGATCGCCACGATTTTCGGCATGATGACCCACGGTGCTGTTGATACGGTCTGGTATCGGCCCCAAGTCAGCATCTTGTGGTGGTTGATGATCGCCATTGTGGCGAGTTATTATCAAGCCCCTAAGGGGAGTTCGGATTAAGCTTTTTAGGTGACGATGACTCGTTTTGCCGTTACGCCTCGCAACCATCCTTTTCCCTCCCTGCTGTATTTGGAGTGGGGGTTACTGCTGTTGGCGATCGCGATGGAACTCTTTGGCCCACTGCGGGACGTGCTGGAGCGATCGCCCCTGCTGCCAATGATGCCGCTGGTTCTGTTTGGGGTGATGGGGTTATGGCTGCCCACTCGTCACCGTTGGGTGCAATGGCTACATGTTGGTGGCCAAATGAGCCTAATCATGGTGGGTACTTTTGGTTTCATTGGCCATATTTTTCCCTTTCCCCATCTGATTATGGTGTTCCGCAGTACGCTGATGTTTCAGTTGGTAGGACGAGGTGCAGTCACGGCGATCGCTGTTCTCTTATTTATTATCACCACGATTCAGCGAATTCAATTCATAGAACAACAATTCTCCAGCGACAGCGGCAATGCAGTTGACACTGAAGCCTTCATCCAGCGCATCTTAATTGCGTTTGGCATTACGTTTTCAGCCCTGTTGGTCTTGTCATTACTCATGATCTTGCTGTTGATGAGTACCCTCCTCACCGAACGACAAAGTCGGGAGCAAATTGCCCAGGCCAATCAACAGCTACGAGATTATGCGTTGCGGATTGAAACCTTGGCAATGGAGCAAGAACGGAGTCGCATTGCCAGGGAGATTCACGACTCCTTGGGTCATATCCTTACTGCCCTGAATCTACAAATTGAGGGAGCGATCAAACTTGCCAATCGTCGCCCAGAACAAGCCCAAATCTTTTTGCAAGACGCGAAGAAATTAGGGTCTGAAGCCTTGGAAGCAGTCCGGCAATCGGTCGCCACCCTTCGTACCAATCCGCTTCAGGGCAAGACATTAGCAGCGGCGATCGCCACCCTCACCCAAGACTTTCAACGGGCCACCCAGATCCAACCCCAGCTTGAAGTACACCTCCACCAACCGCCGTCCCTAGAGATTTCCACCAGTCTCTACCGTATTATCCAGGAAGCATTAACCAATATCATTAAACATGCAGATGCAACCGCTGTTACAATTCATCTAACTTCAGATGAGACCCAACTACTCTTGACCATCACAGACGACGGTAAAGGCTTTGACCGGGCCGCCAGTCAACATAGTGGTTTTGGGTTGCAGGGTATCCACGAGCGCGTCACCGTTCTCAATGGGCAATGGCGGATTAACAGTATGCCGGGGCAAGGGTGCCAGATTGTGGTGCAGTTATCCCGATCCCAACCGCAGGCGGATCAAGGGAAAAACTGAAAGCCCAAAGAATGCCTAGCTCTGATTATGGCTCTGGACTTTGGATACGGGCTAACCACTGTTCTAGATCTGCGATCGCCTGAAAATCCAGCAATGCTTCCCCTAACCCCTCTAAATCCTCCGATGGTAACTCAGCTAACTGGGCCAGGACAGACGGAGGAATTTGAATCTCGCCCAACCGTCGGGAGAGTTGTCGGAGAATGAGCGATCGCACTCCCCGCATCCTCAGCCAGCAAGGATAGATTCGATCGTGGAGTTTGAAGACGCTTCTTCCTTTATAGACTCGTGTTAAGTGTTCGCTAGCTTCCTACTTTAGTCGCCTCAAAGTGAGCATGGATTTTCTGGTAAAGCGTAGGATCATCGCCCTTCATTCCCACTAAACTATAGACTCTTACCGGTACCTGGCTCCGCCCCTTCAGTAAATGCTCTCCCATATCAATGGCATCTACCGCATCGGCCACTAATTCGTAAAGCGATTCAGTAATTAGAATGTCGGTTTTGAGCGATCGCGTCAGGCCCTCGATCCGACTGGCGACATTCACAGCATCCCCGATGAGGGCATATTCCCGCCGCCGTACTGAGCCGATATCGCCAGCGATCGCCTCTCCATAATTAATCCCCATACCGTTGAAAAAAACAACCTTTCCTTCTTGTTGCCATTGGGCTTGTAGACTCACCAATGCCTGTCGCATTCCCAGCGCGGCCCGAACAGACTGGAGAGCATCGTCTCGCGGACCTTTAGAGACTGGGGAGCCAAATTCAGCCATAATTGCATCCCCAATAAACTTATCTACAGTACCGCCTTCATCCAAAATGGCATTGACCATCGCATTGAGATAGCTGTTGAGTTGCGCTACTAAAATCTCTGGTTCTAAATCTAACGACAGGGTTGTAAAGTTTCGGATATCACAAAATAAAACAGCCGCTTTAACTTTTCGCCCCCGCAGCAAATTTTGAAAATCCTCAGAGCGTTGGGTCAAAATCTCACGCACAATGGGAGCCGCGACATAACGCTCCAGAGTCATGCGTAATCGACGTTGCTCTAGCGTATTGATAATGCTGCTGTAAGTCACTCCAGAAATGCTACTGAGGGCGATCGCGGCAATCGGAATCACGGTTGGCAAAATGTACTGAGAATAGGTAAACAGCAAATATGAACTACAAGCCCAAAACATCTGAATTGTTAAGGCAATGAGCAATAGTTTTAGGGGTTTCGGCTGAAACCGTTGTAGTAGCCAAGCTATTCCTAAGGTTGCCACTAAAACAACTCCTCCTTGGAGCAGGGCCTGGGGAAATAAGGGGGTAATCGCCTGATTTCTGAGAAGAGTTGCTGTGGCATTAGCATGGACTTCTACCCCAGACATCGTGTTGGTAAATGGAGTCCGAACAATATCCTGAAAAGCAGTCGCCGTTGGCCCGACTAAAACGATCTTATTTTTGAAGGTTTGCTGTTGTTGATGAAGTGCCAAACTTTCCGGATCTAGGACATGCCAAAACGGAATATGAGGAAATGTATTTGATGGACCATAGTAATAAATATCTCCTTTAACAGCGGGGTTTATAGTTCTGCCACTAGCATTAATTGCGGCTTCTGAAAAAGACATGAGTTCATGCTGAATAAATCCTCTAGGTTTAAGCACCAACTCATCAAAACTGGAGGGAAGTTGATAAATCCGCCCATCTAAATCTGGCAATACATTAATTAGGCCAACGTGGTAATGCGTAGGGTCGAAGGTAAGGTTAGGATAAACAACTTGGGCCTGAGTCGTCCCATCCATCTCAAACGATTCATATGCTGCGGCAAGAACAACTTGATCCGAAAAAGTGCTTAAAACTTGCTGGAGTTGGAGATCATCTGCCTCACCGTAGAAGCTTGGATCGGTAAGAATGAGGTCAAGGGCAACGGCACGGGCCCCCGCTTCCATCAGCCGTTCAATCGCGATCGCGTAAGCCGATCGCGGCCACGGCCAAGCCTGAATCACTTCCATCTCCGGATAGCGAGATGGATCAGCTTGATAAAACTCTCCTTGGGATAATGATCCTTGATCAATCCCCAGAATCACAATCTCAGGAGGAGGGGAGACCGTTCCTCGGATGCGAAAAAAGGCGACTTGAATTTGCCGCTCAAGGGTCTGAACTAGGGATATTTCTAGAGTGATAGCGATCGCCCCCAACACGCCCCAAATTCCCAAAAGGGTGTAGCTCCACAACGGTAAAATAGCCTGCCTCTGTGGTGGGTCATGCTTGGAAGCGGAACGACCCTTTGGGCCTACAAAAAGTTGTGTGTATTGACAACGTTTCAGTGACAGAAATTGGCGTAGTATCCTCATAATATCTGTTTCAATGAACCATCATTGAGCCAAAATCCTGATCCTAAAATCGAGGGCGATTTGGAATCCTAGGAGCCGTATCTGGAAGAGAGGGCTGACGAGGAAACTCAATGCCGGGATAAAGAGTTTCAAAACTTTGTCGAATGGCTTGACTACCGGGTAAATCTTCAGTGAACCCATTAAATAAAACTCCCTGAAGCAATCGTCTAAAGTCTTCTACCCCTAGGGTTTCAATCATGCCAAATGGCCCTGACTCAGAAAGTTCTACCGTTTGTCCAGCCGTCAAAGTTACAGAGTCTTGAGGTAATTCTGTTGTCCCGTTTTGCGGATCTTCTCCAAAAGTGGATGTAGCAGTGGGCTGACGTTCTAAAAAGACTTCTCCTTCTAAAACTGTCACGGATTCATGCCCTGTTTCATCCACCTGCAACAGATAAGTCGTCCCCCTGACTCCTGCCACAATCGATGTGGTGCAGCCATTGATGGCTCCATTCACCAATACACTTCCTTGATGGAGATCAACACATTGACCAATGGTCAATACAGAATGAGTGGCTAATCGGCCAACAGCATTGTTATTAAACTGGATCTGAGTCCGAGCATTGCCTGTGCTGACCTGCTGACCAAATGTGGCGCGATCGCCCACTTGAGCCTGGTCGCCTTGGATGAACACGTCTGTGCCATCTAATATTTCTGTTACCGTTGCTTGGTTAATTTGGGCTTGGGCTTGGGCCGGGAGCATCGACAGACCGCTATTTAATCCCATGAAGCAAGTGGCTAGTCCACAAACTTTGGCCAGGGACGACATGTAGTTCAATGAAATCATAATTTGATGACTAATTTTTCGTTGAGAAAATTAAAAGCGAAATTAAAACCTAGACGGATGGACGTTTAGATCCTTTCCGAACCTTTCTCTGGTGCTTAATTTCTACGTGAATTTAGTCCTAAAACATTTTCCTTGTTCAGAGGAATACAGCTAGATCCGGGAAAGTTCTATATCCGCAATCCTTCAGGAGTAGATGCAATCATCATGGACCGTACTTGTGGCACTGGATGGCCCGAACGAAGTTAGGCTGGTGACAAATTTGAGTATGACCCTGTCTTGCTAATATAGCAGTGGTCACTTAGATGACAGCAGACCCACATTCCACCTTTGGGATCGTCCACTCAGACATTAAGCGTTAAGCTCTCTTGGCGCAATGGTTTTAGCCACTTAAGTAAACTTGAACTAATTTCTCTCTATTTACAATTAGTTATGCTTATTGCTCTGATAACGATCGCTGTGATGCTGATGGAGCGATCGCCAAATATACAGTCATCTAGAACCCCGGAATCTTGCGCGATCGCCCTCTCCTCCATCCAAGGCGAAACCCGTGCAAATTTCAGGGGTTGAAGATTCCGGGGTTCTCTGAGAGGCGCGATCGCTGCATGGACCGTCATCTAGAACCCCGGAATCTTGTGCGATCGCCTCACTTCCCCATTCCCCCAACTCAAAACTTCTCCAACCTGTTACTTCATCATTCCGCTATCCTAAAAAAGCCCACCCACCCATCATTTCTGATGAAAGGACAATTAGCGCGATCGCCAGATGAGGCTTGGGGGCAAACTTCAGGTGTGCCATGCTACTACCCCAGTCAGGTAACAGAACATTTGTCATTTCATTTAAGTCAAACTTATGGCAACGGCATCACCAGAGCTACGCACCCTCAGAGGTGCAGGTTGGTTCATAGCAGAGATGATTTTGAGGTCGTTTTTCAGAAACCTCTCTAATTTCGGGTATCCACTTAAGACGGAAAATCGAGGCTAGGTAAGGGCTGTGACGGTTGTGACTTTTTAGACTTTCGAGGCAAGGGAAGTCCCTGAACCTGTCCGACTAACCACTCAAATAAATCGGGGAAGGATTGCTCAAATAATCGTTCAGCCGGCGTGGACCCATCGGCACGTCGAGTCTCAAAATTGTGAATGATGGTGAGGGCACGGAGTAATCCAGGGGAAAATCCACGAGTAGCGTGGTGGAGGCGGGAGAGTTGACCATTGCGCCCCTCAATCGCGGAGGAGGTGCGCTGAAAGAGACGACAGTGCTGTTGGCTCCACTCCCACCAGTCGTGATAGGCATCAGGGGTCAGTTCAGCGGAGACCGGATGGACCTTCAAGGTCTGCTCGGCCTGCTGGGCCGCTTGTTGATAGAGGGCTTTGAGTGCTGGGGTGCGGGTCTTTTGGGTCTGTTGTTGCCAATAGACCGCCGGGAGTAAGGCGCTGAGTACCCACGAGTGCATTAAGGGGTCGTGGCTCTTGAGCGATAAGTCCTCTAGCACCCCGTGCCACCAGACGTTCACCCCTTGGGCCAGACTCGGCACATGGGCGCGAAACGTCTCAATCGTTTGGGGGCCTTGGCTGAGGTTGAGGCGTTGGGCTACGGTCTCTAATTGCCGCAACGGGTCGTGTAATTGCCCCTCCAACTCATCCCAATGTTGCCCCTCCCCTGTGTGCAGATGAAACGGGTGGAGGGCCGTGGTCATCGTGTTCATCGCTTGTTGGTAGTCGGTCTGGGCCTGGGCAAGCGCCGCCGCTTGCACCTGATGCTGCTGAACTTGAGCCTCATAGGCCGCTTGCTGCTGGGCCGAACGCCGCTTATCTTGGCGCTCAGCCAACGTTTTGGCCTCCCGTTCAAGGCGCTTGTGCTCCCGGCCCAACGCCTTCACCCACGGTTGGCCTAGATTGCGCAACAGATGGAAGACATCCGGCAAATGGACACACTGGAGTCGTTCAACCGCCAGCTTCACCAACGCTTTGGCCCCATCACTCACCATCGCCCGAATCCGCCAGCCCTCGGGCAGTTCAACGCCATCAACGGCTTCACTCCAACGCTCGAAGCTGCGGGTGGGTTGGGCAGTTTCAAAAAAGAGATAGCCGCTGGCTAATTCCATCAGCACCAAAATCGGCACCTCAAAGAAGGTTTCATCGCCCCCTACTATCACCGTCTTATCCGCTGGCGGCTTCAGCGTCTCTCTCTGCTGAGTGCCATACTGGTCAATCGCCTCCACTAATCGAGTTTTGAACACACGCAATGCACTCGGCGAGGTGGCCACATGGGAGTCCAGCCCAATCAACCGAAAAAACTCGCTCAAACTCTCTGCGCCCACCCCGTGCTTAATCCCAAAGCAGTAGAACACCGCCACCACCACCCGAATTAAGTAATCCATGCCAGGGGCACTCGACCAAAATTCAGCGACGGGAGTGTTCGCCAACGCTTGTCGGGCCGTTTGATGCCGCCACACGCTGCTGAGGCTAATGCCAAGGGCTTGTGCGATTTGAGTTAAGGTTTGATGGCTTGTTTGCGTGACCCTCTCGGCAATGGAGCGACGGCGTTGGAATATATTGATAGTCATTGGTCCCGTTCTTTTTTACTAGGAACCAACGTAACGCTCTGTGACACCTCATGGGGCGTTTTTTATCCAGTGTGATGCTTTATACTCGCATCAAGGCATTTTCATTTTTCGCTTTAGAGCGATACCCGTTTTGCCATAGTTTTTGTCTATAGCCTTGTGCCGCTTAGCTTCACCCATTTAAAGCCTCCCTTG
>JBFRWC010000112.1:0-4216 GCA_051439365.1 Leptolyngbyaceae cyanobacterium | reverse complement strand
CCCGTTGACTGTGGGCCACCCCCCGCAGTAGCTCCTCTGCGACATCCACCGACGCCGGACTAGGAATCACCACAGCCACGGTGTAGGCCAACTGCGTTCCGATTCGAGCATTGTTGAGATAAATCAGGGATTCTGGGTCATTGCGGTTTTCCTGGAGAGCAGTCTCAAAGGCTTGGACGGCAGTGGGATAGTTTTGGACGGCGATCGCAGCAACGCCCTGCTGTTTCGCCAACGATGCTCCGGGCAATAGGGAGACTTCACCCTGGCTAACCGTCTGCACACTAACGGCATTGCCACCCGTTCCAGTCGTTCCCGGTAGATTGGGATTGCCTGAACCACCACTGGGATTATTTCCCTGACCCTGGGGTGTCACTGCGCTGAAGGTTCGATACAGCCACCAGCCACCACCGCCCAATAACCCTAACGTGAGCAGTAGAGCGATGATCAGTACTGGAAGGTCATTTTTCTGAGACATCTTTTTGCCGGCTTAACGCTTAAAACTTTTCGTATCCTGTGGGTTCTTGATAGTTGACATGGCGACTATGGTGACGGTAGTCAGCTACTAGCGGATATACCAGTCGCCGCAAACGGTTCAGTGCTCCGATGGGGCGATGGACCGCTAGGCCATTCCAGGGGGAAAACTGAATATTCTCAGCAAAGGCTTGCTGGTCCGGAGAGTCGATAGTTTGGGCGGTAACAGTTAACCGTCCGACGGTAAAAAATGGAGCATCTTCCTCCGACCACGTAACGGTTACATCATCAATGGATTGCTCTGGATTAGTCTGCACCTGGATTTGTAAATCCCAACAATACTGAGCATCCGGTTGGGTTAAGGATTGAATCAGATCATCGCGATAGTAATTGTCGGTGGTGCCGCTTTTAGCCGCCGCCTTCGCTTGCTCAATGCTATTGGGCGATCGCCATTCAATCTCCAGGGGACTGTGGGGTGGTTGGCTAGAAACGGGGGTAAAGGCATATTTGATCGCCAGAGGATAGGTGACGGGTACGTTCCCCGCTTGGCTCGGATCAAACTTATCCGGTAGCCCCAAAGCGGATACAGAACCACTCCAGTAGCGTTCGGTTAACAAGCTTTTAGGCATCCGACTAGTAACCGATTTGAGGGCACCCCGCTGCTTGGGATGGAACAATAACCAGAAAAGTGCCGCTAGTTTGGATTTAGCTACAGCGCTAAAGAAGCCATAGTAGCTACGAATCGTTTCGATAAAGAAGATGTCAGCGTTCTGGACGATGATGTCCTGGCTATATCGCTCGTGGCTGGCTGATAGGCGATCGCCCTCCACCCCCATCACCTTGACAGACATTGAACGAGTATCTGCTTCATAATCCTGTTCTACCGAAGTTCGACCATTGGCAAACCGTAACCATACGGGATAGTCCCTGGCCTGACTCAATATCCCCTGTTTTAACGACACAGCGCTGAACTGGGATTCCTGCAATCCCGCTTTTTTGGCAACCGCTTGCTTAATGGCGCTTTCATCAAAGTCGAAAATTGTCAGTTGGGCTCGAACCGCCGCGTGGGTTTTGGCATGGGTATCCCGCAACGCCCGATCGCTATCGCCATACAATGCCTCCATCCGTTGGCGTGTCACCTGAGTGACGCGATCGTAGTATTGCTGCTCATCTTTTTCAGGATATTCAGTAAACAGTTTTTTTTCTGCTGCCATAGTTTTCAGTCGGCGGGTGATGTCTTTAGATTGGGATTGTTAAGGTCACGGATTCCATAGGCGAATTTTAAAGCGCGATCGCCCCCCTAACCTTGGAGTTAATTGAATCTAAAGACTCATGCCTTCCCGACCCGATGGAGCAATACCACTCTGACAGGAGTATCGCCCCATGATTGCCCAAGGCGATCGCGTTTTCCCCTAATTGTTTAACGCTAAAATGAAATGATGATTTAGCAGCACTAGAGTGAATGGTAAATAATGAACCTGCCAGCTCCTTCTAAAACTCAGCCTCTCTCGCTTCAGCTTCCAAGCGATCTGGCGCTTCAGGTCACATCAGAACAGTTTGCTGCTCTAGTTGCTGCTAATCGTGACCTCAGATTTGAGCGGACTGCTACAGGAGAATTAATCGTGAACCCGCCGACTGGAGGAGGATCAGGCAAACGGAATCTCAGCATCAGCAGTCAACTTGGAGTTTGGTTTGAAGCCAATGAAATATTGGGTGAGGCGTTTGACTCATCGACTGGCTTTAGATTGCCGAATGGAGCCAATCGATCGCCTGATGCATCTTGGGTAAGCCGCGATCGCTGGGATGCGCTCACTCTAGAGGAGCAGGAAGGGTTTGTTCCTCTCTGTCCAGACTTTGTAATTGAGTTGAGATCCCAGACGGATAGTCTTAGGAAACTGCGGGAGAAGATGCGGGAGTATATGGATAATGGAGCACAATTGGGGTGGCTCATTGATCCTCAAAACAAACGGGTAGAAATTTATCGTGTGGGTCAGGATGTTGAAGTTTTGGATCGCCCCAGTACGTTGTCTGGCAAGGCAGTTCTCCCTGGATTTACGCTTTCACTGAAACGCATTTGGGCTTAGCGATCGCCCTCTCTCTTCACAAAACAAATGCGTTGGATTGCCTACACGGAGTGTAATCGCCCCTTTCAGTTCTAAAGGCGATCACCACTAACACAAAACACGATCGCTCCCGATTATGGATGGGCGGTATTCCTGCTGGAGTGGCGTTGCGCCATCACGTTACCTTTAACCCCTCCCCCTCCTTCATCTCAGCATTATAATAGGGACATGTTGAGACTCTACCCCCAAAACTTCCCCACTGAACTGATAAACCCAGCAGCCTATGACCGACCTCCTCCTCAAAACCAATCATCCGACCCAGCACACCGTCAACTTGCTTCAAGCTGCGGTTCAGGTAATGGTTGAGCGGTTAGAACAGTCCCATCAACTCACGCGCAAAAATCTAGAACGATTTGAAACCAAATACAACGTTTCCTCTGAACAATTTATTCAGACGCTCACTGCTGAAGATTTGGACGGGCAAGACCTTGAATACACCGAATGGCAAGGCGAATATCTGTTCCTATTGGAAATTGAGCAAGATTTAGCTATTCTCAACAGCCTAGAGTATGTTGCTGAATGAATATATGGTTCACTTGAACCACGTCCTTCAATCGATACAAGATTTAGGTCTTGCTGATCAAGTGGAAATTAGCTCAGAATTACGGGAAGGGCAGCGCTGGGTTGTCACCGCAAATGTGGAATTTGTGGATGGTAGTACCTTCTACCTCAAAGAGTTTATTTCTGGGAAATACGGAATCAATCGCCTCAGCTACTCCTACCACTACCAGAGCATAGATGGAATCCTAAACTTCCGCTACGACAACGCAGAGCATCGGCCAAAGCTAACCTTCAAAGAACACAAGCACTTGGCAAATTCCTCAATCATTGAGCATCAGCATCCTCCAGTTGAGCGTCTTGTTGAAGAATTACTCTCATACTTTGATCGCTAGGCAATAGGGCGATCGCCCTCTTCACTCCCCAAAATGCGATCGCCCTATCACTTCACAAAAGCGTTGGCTTGCCTAAACGGAGTATAATCGCTCTCCTCGACTCAAAAACGCGATGGCGCAACGCCACTCCAAAGGAGTATCGCCACCAACCACTACACGATTAATACACCTCATCATGGGAGCCAATATCAAGTAGCAGAATAAATATTTCTTGTTGATCTTGATTTTTATTGGTAGCCAGGGAGAAGATGATGCGGCAATCATAGGCTACGGAACAAGACCAGAGACCGTCCAGGGTTCCGGTCAATTTGTGGGTTTTGAGAGATGGGGTGAATGGATCATTTGCCAACAAGCGCAACACCCCAATAACTTTGTTTTGTAAGACGGGGTTTGCCTTGGTTAGCTTCTTGAAACGACGTTTGAAACGATTATCCCAAACAATCTTCATCGTCTTCATCCAATAAGTCAGCAATGAGATCATCTACCGAGCCAACTTTTGCTTGTCCACTATGAAGTTGGTTGGTCAGTATTTGAGCATGGGCAGCAATTTCAAGCCGACGATTTTCAAGGCGACGTTTACGAATGAGTTCAAACAGTTCTTCTTGATCTTGAACGGAAAGGCGCTCGATCGCGTCGATCATATCTTGAAACGATCCAATACTCATGATGGGCTGACTGGTTGTGGAACGACTTAACCATTATAGCGATCGCCCCTAAATTCCTCCTAAC
>JBFRWC010000111.1:0-22800 GCA_051439365.1 Leptolyngbyaceae cyanobacterium | reverse complement strand
AGGCTAGGTAGGTCCATATTGTTAGCCCCCATGCCGTGGGCGGAGAACACAACAATCCGGGCATGATCAGGCGCTTTGGCAACAATATCCCCGATCGCTTTGTCCATTTCCTCAAACGCTTGCAGCAAGGGATCTTCAGGGAAATGGGGACTAAACTGCTCATACAACGGATAATCGTCCTGACTCAGATGCCAAAAGCAGTGTCCGGCAGCATGAGCCTCGCCAAACACCGTTAGCATTAAATCCCAATCGTCCTGCTCCAGGACATCCTGGCAAATGGCTGAGCGGCGAGCAATCCCGACATGAAGGTTTTCCGATAAGCGTTTGAGGGCATCCACATCTAGGGTATTGGCTCCGTCTCGGTTAAAGACAGGGTGTTCCCCATGTTTATCTACCATTTCTTGCCAGAAAGACTCAGGCTTGGAGCAACTGGGGCCTTGGGCAGAGTGTGCGCCCCATCCTAAGAGCTGAACCCCATTCACATTGTCAGACAATCGAGCTTGGGGCATGTCGATGACAGCGACCTTCTTGTCTGGGTTGAGGGCATAGAAGGGGGAATATTCATTAAAATCGTAGGCATAAACCCTTTCTATACTGTAATCATGCTGATGGTATTTGACGATCGACCAATACCCGGTTTTCTTCGGTAAACATCCAGTTAGAAATATGGTCCAAGGGGTTTCTGCTCGGTAATATTCAAAATTTTGCAAGCGCCCGTAGGAGCCGTCTTTTCTAAGCTGGCTGAGATTCTGAAGATAGCCCTGGTCCATCCATCGTTCAAGCAAAGCGGGATCTGCGGAATCAAGACCAATGGCAATAACTGGCGCTTTCATAGATGATCAATCCTAAATATACAAGTAGAGTGTGTTGAGCAGTACAGTTTATCTGCACTAATTCAGTCAAAGCTTACATAGCTATTAAGATATGTAACTACCAGATCTGGAAACATCCCATCATTCACGTTGGTACGGTAGCCCCTGAGCTAGCTTGCAGCCTATTGGGGTAAGAGGTTGATTTACCCTTGTCCTGTTAATAATGATTACATCCAGTTGATAGGTATTTGAGTGAATTAATCCATGACCTAAAGTCATTGGGAATCAGCCTCATAAGCCTTCAGTCGTGACTAGAGACCAGTCAATTCAATGGAACAAATGAGGGTCATGCTCCGGAAGAAGTCTGCCTCATTTGTAGTCGAATTGCTTTATCTTTATCCAGTTATTTAAGATTAATCGGTTTACAGAGCAGTATGGTGAAGGCTCCGTAAGGATGCGCATGGTCTCTGCAAACTTTGCGTGAAATCAGATTAGCTGACCGTATTTATAACAAGAAGGTTACAGGACTTATTCTTTTATGTGTTAAAAACAGCGAAAAATAACGAAAAATAACTAGAAGTAACGAACTCCAATGCAGGGTAATCCTTCTTTCGGAGTGGCGTTGTGCCATCGCATTCTCTGTCAAACTTTGTTAATCTGCTGAAGGAGCGAACTTGCGCCCCATTCTGTTCAGCTTGCGCCCAAGCCCAATCAGCAACCGAAGATCTCTATGGACACCGCCACCACTGTTAATCCTTTTCTCCAAGGTAACTTTGCCCCCATTCGCCATGAATGTGAGGTCACAGATCTCACGGTGATAGGTGAGATTCCCCCAGATCTAGCAGGCATGTTCGTCCGTAACGGCACCAACCCCCAGTTTGATCCCATTGGTCAGTACCACTGGTTTGATGGGGATGGCATGTTGCATGGCGTGCACCTTCAGAATGGGATGGTTACCTACCGGAATCGCTACGTCCAAACTCGCGGCTTTTTGAAGGAGCGGGAAGCCCAGCAAGCAATCTGGACCGGGTTGCTAGAACCGCCCCAGACGGATCAGTCCGATGGTCCCAGTCAAAATGCGTCCAATACGGCGTTGGTGTGGCATGGGGGACGGTTACTCTCGCTGTGGGAGGGGGGCGATCCTCATGCCATGACGCTGCCTGACTTGACCACGCTGGGACCGTTTACGTTTGAGGGCAAACTACAGTCAGCCTTTACCGCTCATCCCAAGGTTGATCCCAAAACCGGGGAAATGATGTTCTTTGGCTATTCCTTTGCCCTGCCCTATTTGACTTACAGCGTTGTCTCGGCCATGGGAGACCTAGTTCACTCTACCCCCATCGACTTGCCTGTAGCCGTGATGATGCACGATTTTGCCATCACGGAGCGGTTCACCATTTTCCCTGATTTGCCGATTACGTTCCGGCCAGAGCGCTTGGAACAGGGGCAGCCCGGGATGATGTTTGAGGGCGATCGCCCCAGCCGCTTTGGTATTGTTCCCCGCCACGGTCATCACTCCCAGGTCCGATGGTTTGAAGCCCTGCCCTGCTTCATGTTCCACAACTTTGGGGCTTATGAAGACGGCAATGAAGTAGTGTTGATTGGCTGTCGCATGGCCCACTATGACCTGGTGGGAACGCCACCGGAAAATCCAGAAGATGGGATTCCCCGCATCTACGAGTGGCGCTTTAACCTTGCCACAGGCACCACTCAGGAACGTCAATTGTCAGACGTTGCCGCCGAATTTTCCCGGATTAACGAGCAACAGATGGGACAACGATTCCGCTATGGCTTTGCGGGGAAACTGGCTCCCAGTCCCTTACCGCTATTTGACGGGGTGATCAAGCTGGATTTCGGCACGACTGCTGATGCCTTGCCCAATGTGCAAACCCATGAATTGGGGAGCGATCGCTACTGTGGCGAACCTGTGTTTGCCCCTCGGCCCAATGGTGAAGCAGAGGATGATGGTTGGTTGCTCACCTTTGTTCATGATGAGAACAAAGGACAGTCGGAACTGTTAATTATCGATGCCCGAAATCTGGAGCAAGAGCCAGTAGCCCGTGTCATCTTACCCCAGCGAGTGCCCTATGGTTTTCATGGGGTTTGGGTAACGGAGGAGCAAGTTCAAGCCACTGTCAAGGCGTTGAATTAGACCGCATGGCGTAAATTAGGAAGCCCCTCACCCCTGATTGACTTGACAAAACTGCCTAAAACCTTGTCCCTCCCTTGGGTCAGGAGACCTGACCCCTACATTGTCCCAATCCCTTGTAGGGGAGTGGTTTCCGCGCCCAAGCCCCAATTTTTGTCAGTCAATCAGCCCTCACCCTCACCCTAAATCCCTATGAATGACGGTTACAAGCCCTAGCCACGTCTGATATGTCGAGATTACCTCCTTTGAAGCAATGTCTCTGATCCGATCGCTGAGCCAAGCTAACGTAACTCTGCTTCGATGGTGTTGATACGCGATCGCTCCCCCGCGCTCAATTGTGCATAGGATTTCTGAAAATAGACGAGAGCCAGAATATCTGGGAGAGGCAGCGTCGGCTCTGCGGTGAACTCCAGCATCGGTATCCAGGCTTGCTGATTGCCTTTCATCCTAAGGGTGATGGCATGGTCTCGCACTTGGGCCTTGGCCACCAACGTTTCCTCTGATTGAGGTGACAGCGTAAACTGAGTGGCTCCCCAATAGCAATCTCCCTGAATCGTGGACTGGCCCGATTGATCCGCCGCTCCAGCCGGAGCAGGTTGACTGACGGATAGTAACGAGCAGCGTTCTGGCACTAAGTCAGATTTCAACGCAAAATAGTCGCTGGGGCTAAACGCTTTGGTGCGGATAAAGGCTCCCCCAGAGGGAAAGGTCACCTGTTCTAGTGCGCCCCCAAAGCCAACGAAACGGTTGATAATGTGAAATTCCCCTGGAAGTGACGCAGCACCATCGTCTAGCACAGCAAAATCGATCGTGAAATCGAAGGGCCGCAAAATCACTTCGTTAATGGTTGGAGACACTTGTCCCCGCAGGCGACGGGAATAGGGAATCACTTCTCCGTTGATGGTTTGGGGTTGGGCCTCTTCCAAAGCGAAGCTAACAAAGTTGCTGGTGACATCCAATTCCGCTAGGTTAAAGCGATCGCCCGCGATCGCCAGCCCTGCCAAATGAATCTGAGGAATGGCCAAATCTACGGCATCCGGGTTCTCAGGAGTGGATGCTGGTCCCACATTGGGCAACCGCAGTTGAAAGTCGTTGATATCGAGGGATTGCAGCGAAAATGCCTGATCCTTGAATTGCATCGCCACTAATGTGACTTGGGGAATTGCTAACTCAAATTGAGCATCGCTGGAGCGCATCCGCACATTTTGTAGATCCAGAGTTTGGAGCTGAAACTCAAAGTCTACTTCTACCGCTTCACCATCTGGAGAAGTGGAATCAGGATCAGTGGATGAATCCGTGTCTTCATCCGGAGTCTCCTCATCAGTGGCAGACGAATCATCCCTAGGGGGAGGAGCCGCAGGGGTGAAAAAGTCTGGCCCCACCACAACATCAACCTTGGCCACAGAAATTTCGTCAATTATCAACCGCTGGTTCTGCAGCACGTCCAAAATGCCGTTGTAGCGAAACGTGAGGTCTTCCACCCTAGAATCGTCTACCCCATTTTGCCCTTTGATCACCCATTCCTCGATGGTGAACCCTTTAGTAATGGAGCCACTCACCCCATTAAATTGCATGGTAGCATCGGTTTCCGCTAGGTTGAGGACCAATCGTAAGGGAATAGCGGTGTGGAAAATCACCCCATAGGCAATCACCACAAGGAGAATAGGAAGGCCCACAACGATTCCGGCACAGCCGAGACAACATCCCAGCGGGAGGAGAACTTTTTTGGCAGCAGACTTTGGGGTTTGGCTCATGGGTCTGGATCAATACGCTGGATGAAGGAGCGAGGGGAAGCGATCGCGCCCAGCTATAGGATGCCCAAGAAAGGCGATCGCTCTTCTCTGGTTTGATTCATTGGCCCGATTTCAGCCTTTAGAGTAAAGATATATAATGACTTATGAAGACATATTGCCAGTTTGTAAAAAAGCAAATGTTTACCATATGTCTCTAACACCCTACTCCCAGAGGATTTGTCATGAGAGCCCTGCCTACCCCCAATGCACCCAAGGCTGAGAGGGATAGCGATCGCGTGGATGTCCTCTCCTTACTCCTGGCGGCGCGGGATGAAGATGGCAATGGGTTGACCGATCAAGAACTCCGGGATGACCTGATGACATTGCTGGTGGCAGGGCACGACACTACCGCCACGGCCCTCACTTGGGCAATTTACTGGCTACACTCCTTGCCAGAAGTCAAGCAAAAGTGCTGGCCGAGCTGGACGCAATGGCTGACCCGACCGACCCAGAAGCGTTAATGTGTGCCCCCTATCTCGGTGCCATAGCGAACGAAACCTTACGCATTTCACCCAGTCGCCATGCTCACCTTTCCCCGACAAAGGTCAAAGACAAGCGGTCATGGCGCAGATGGGAGGTCGTCGTGCGGCCCTAGTGAGACGTACTAGCCGAGAGAATGTTCATTGTTGAACGATCGGACCAAGCCTGAGTGACCGTGTATCCAGATAACCCTGGTTGGTAAGTGCTCACCCACACCCCATCGGAGCGGTACAGTTCAATAGGGACTTGATTGGTCTTCCCCACGGTGGCGATCGCACGCAGCAAGTAATTGACCGATTCCCCCGTCGCTAGCTGCTCCCCGGTGGACGATTTCAGCCCACTGGGCTGCATCACCTGTTCCACTAGCTCATCATAATGGGGAGTTAACTGGACTCGCAAAGACGCTGTTGGCTCGGTGCCCGGTCCTACAAACTGGCAAACTTTGGCTACACTAGCGCAGGTTTCATTCAAACTCCTTTGAGCCTGTTCGAAGGTCAGCACCTGGTCAAGTTGTTCTTGAGCTTGGCCAAGTGCAGCTTCATAGGAGGTCAGGAGGGATTTTACTTGGTCGTGATAAGCTGTTCCCTCTGGAATTTGCTGGATGTGGTTCATGGCCTCCTGCCAATGGGTAACAGCCGCTGACCATTGCCGGGTCTGGATTGAGACCAAGGCTTGTCCGGCTGACTGGTGAGCATTGGTATAAAGCTGGGTTGATTGCTGTTCCACTTGGATGCGATCGCTCACCACGGTTAATCGAGGTTGATAAATCGCCAGCAAATGCGCCGCCTCTGCGGCCACCATCGTATCTGCTGGCACTTCGGCCAACTGGGTAAGGGCAGTTTGCAGCGTCGATTCCGCCACCTTTAGGTGTTCAAGAGTATATGACCCACTTCCTTGAACCTCGACCCCATGCAGTGCCTCACGAACTGCTGTGACGATTTGACTCGCCTCGGCTTCCCGCTGAATCCGTTGTTGCACGGTTGCTAAATTGGCTTGATATTCCTCTAGCTTTACCTCCACCAAGGGAGCAACCCGGTCGTCTGTGGCGATCGCGTCTAATTGAGCAATGGCAGATTGCCAGTCAGCGGCAATACTTTGCCAAGTGGCTAGGGGATGAGGGGGAGATTGACTGGCGATCGCAGCATCTAACGCCTGTTGTTGGGCGGCCAAGAGTTGAGCCAGAACATCAGCCTGTTCTTCATGCCCCATCAACGTGGACTGGGCCTGATGATAGTAAGGGGACCACAGGGGCACTGCCTCTAACTGGTAGTTCATCTCCAACAGGCTAGTGTACGTTTGGCTAACCGAATCCATCGAAGCCGTCGCATCCAGCACCGGAGCAGTTGAAGCAGAGAGCCTTTCAGCTTGCTCCAAAGGCGGACATCCGCCCATCGTACAAGGACGAGTCACGGCGTAGATCCCTGCCCCTACGGTACCCAGGACTAACAAAGCACCAATACTCGTTACCATTGTGGCCGTTTCCGGAGCGGCATCAGCGATGCCTGAATGTCCAAGTTGTTGCCACACTCCCTGTAGAGATGACCTAAATTGCTGAAATTTTTGGGATGCCACCGCGTTCATGCCACCACTTTCCCCGTAATGATTGGTCTAGATGATTTTTGATCTGAGGAAAAAAGTGAGTGCCCGAATAGACAAGTGTTGGTTTGCCCTGTCCCAAATCAACGTTGGGGTAAACCGCCAGACCCCAAATCCTCAGTAGATGCCACTCCATCACACACCACAGCCACCCTAACCGTCATCGTCTGATGCACCGATATTTGGTGAACGACCGTTTAGTTGGGCGATATGTCGTCATAGATCCAACATATCAAATCCCATCAAAACCCGTCTCCCTGTAACTACGTGACTTGTTGCTTTCTTTACAGAAGGAACAAGAATCACTCCGTAGTCCCTCTCTTGGATGAAGCGGCGATCCCAAAAGTGATATTGCCCTAGATCGTCGAAGTTAAGCCCGGTTTCGTCCTCATCCTCAGTGTTTTGCTCCAAGCAAAACCCTCGATATTGCTCCAGTCTGAAACTAGGGCTTGAGGATGCTAAAAGCGCTCCCAGTCTCTGACTGGGAGCTGGAGGAAGCAGCTATTTCTCTCCATCTTACTAAGTTAAAGCGATCAGCATCACTTAGCCGCTCCAGTTTGGAAGCGGATTTTGAGGAAATCGTCTTCGATCTTGGCTCCAGAGGGCTGGAGAGTAGCCAGGGCTTGGGGTAATACCAAGTTACGGCGGTGGTTCCCAATCCGAATGTTTAATTCATCACTGGTTTTACTCAGTTCAATCTTGTCCTTGGGAATACCGGGGAGATAAACCTCAAGGCTATACTGATCGTTATTTTGCACGACTCGCAAGGTCGTTTCCTGATAGTAGACCTGGGCCGGGTCTTCGTCCGCGTAGAGGGTTTCTTTTAACCGCTCTAGAGCTTCAATCCCACACAACTCTTCAGAAAATAGGGGAACCTCTTTGACAGGGAGGGGGTGGAAATTTTCGTGAATTTCATTGCGATACTGTTGCTGGTTTTGCTTCCAGCGCTGGAAAAACGGATCGCTGACACTTTCAGGAATAATCCGATTCGCCACCACCATGTCGGTGGCGACGTTGTACAAACTGAGGTAAGCGTGGGCACGGAGGGACTCCTTGATCACCATTTTTTCGGGGTTTGTCACCAACCGCACGGAAGTTTTGGAATTGTCTACCAAGACCCGCTCTAGTTCTTCAATTTGTTCGTAGAACTCGTAGGGAGCATCCATCACCTCGTTAGTGGGCAGCGAGAACCCAGCAATGGGGCGAAATAGGGGTTCCACCAACGGACGCAAGGCCACCGACATCGCTTGCAACGGTTTGTAAAAGCGACGCATGTACCAACCTGCCACTTCTGGCAAACTCAGTAGGCGGAGGGCGGTACCTGTGGGGGCCGAATCAATAATCAGCACATCAAAGTCTCCCTCGTCATAGTGCCGCTTCATGCGAACCAAGCTAAAAATCTCATCCATCCCTGGTAGGATCGCCAGTTCTTCCGCTTCGACCCCCTCCAAGCCACGGGCCTGTAAGACCTGAGTAATGTAGCGTTTGACCGCACCCCAGTTGCCCTCTAATTCCATCAATGCATCTAATTCCGCGCCCCAAAGATTTGGGCGCACGCATTTGGGGGCGTGTTCCAGTTCCATATCAAAACTGTCGGCTAAAGAGTGGGCCGGGTCCGTACTCAACACTAGGGTCTTGTGCCCTAGTTCGGCACAGCGCATCCCTGTGGCCGCTGCTACTGATGTTTTCCCAACACCGCCTTTGCCTGTCATCAAAATTACCCGCATGGATACCTAGCCCCGCCTTAAACCTAACTTAAACTGAACTTCTGACGTGTGGCGATCGCTTCACACACTCCTACTACTGTATCTAGTTTTGGGTGCAGTGGGTAAGGGATTTGGATGCATGGGAGGTTCATGGACAAAGGGACTCACCCAGGTGACTGTCACAACAACGGTAGGATGAATGTAGTGATGCTTACGAAATAATGACAAAGTGTCCTCTACGAACCCTAGAAGCTACAAACGTTCAAGGCGGACAGTTTGAGTCTTTTTTTCACTCTAAAGTACGCCGAGTTCAAAGCACGAATTCAAAAGCCATCGTTAATATTTGCCTCACTAAAGAACTTTTTGAGGTTCAATTAAGGGGAATTGAGATGTCTGGGTCTGGTCTTGGCGAGATGCGATCGCTATCTTGACCGGGCTACGTCAATTTCAACGAAACCGAGTCTGCACTAGTCCTTCATCGAACTCACACAGGGAACCGCAAATATGACTAATTCGCTCTTCATTGCCACAACTGAAGCAGGCAGCGGCAAGGCGTTAGTATCCCTTGGCATCATTGAGCTACTGCTGCGACGCACCACCCGCGTGAATTTTTTCCGACCATTGATTCAACCCCCAGATCTGCCTCACCAGCCACTTGCGGCAGGCCATGAACGGGATGAAGATATTAACCTGATTATTAGTCATTTTGACCTGAAGCAGACCTATGAGGAGTCGTTCGGGCTCCTGTCTCCAGAGGCCAATGATCTGATTGTGCGCCACCGAACGGATGAGGTGATTGACACCATCATCAGCAAGTTTAAGGCATTGGAAGCGCGGAGTGACTTCCTGCTGTGTGAGGGGTCTGACTACTTGTTGGAAAGTTCGGCCTTTGACTTCAATTTCAACCAAAAAATTGCCAAAAACTTGGGGGCACCCATCCTAATTTTGGGTCGGGCAGACGATCGCTCAGTGGAGGAGGCGCTTGATCCAGTCCAAATGGCCTTTGAGACTTTTAAGGAGCATGGTTGCGATGTTGCGGGGATTATTCTCAACAATGCGGCTCCAGACCAGGTAGATCGATTCAAGGAGGGATTGTACCGCCGCTTTGCCTACCAGGGATTGCTGCTATCAGTGATTCCCCACAATCCTCGGTTGGCCAGTCCCCGGATGCGAGACATTGCAGTTCAACTGGATGCAGAGGTGCTCTATGGTCACAAACGCCTCAAAAATTTGGCCACCAACCGGATTGTGGCAGCGATGCAGTTGCAAAACAGCCTCAAGTGGCTCCAGGAGGATTGTCTGGTGATTACGTCGGGCGATCGCGGGGATATTATTGCAGGGATGTTGCAGGCCCACCAATCTAGCAGCTACCCTGCCTTAGCGGGTATTTTGTTGTCCACTGGAATGCGTCCCGATCCATCGATCGCCAAGTTAATAGAAGGAATGCGTAACCCCCTGCCCATTCTTTCGGTTAAAACCGATACCCTTACCACCGCAGCCCAAGTCAATACGGTTCATTGTGCCCTATGGCCAGATGATCGGGAAAAGATTGACCTCAGTATTCAAACCTTTGATGAACACGTTAATCTGGACATTCTGGAACAACAGATTAGTGCGGTACGAGTCCGGGGGATCACCCCCAAAATGTTTACCTATAACCTGTTGGAACAAGCTAAGTCGGATCGACAACATATTGTCCTGCCCGAAGCCTATGATCGCCGCATCCTGGAAGCTGCTGCCATTTTGGTCAACCGAGGCATTGTTAAACTGACCCTCCTAGGGAAGCGACATGATGTCCAGCAAGTCATCAACAAGTATCACATCCAACTTGATTTGGATCAGATTAACGTGGTCAATCCCATTGAAAGTGAGCATTTGCAAGACTATGCTCAGACCTTCTTTGAATTACGCAAGCACAAAGGCGTGACGCTGGACAATGCCCTCGATGTGATGATGGATGTGTCCTACTTCGGCTCCATGATGGTCCACAAAGGGGATGCCGATGGCATGGTGTCCGGTGCGGTTCACACCACCCAGCACACCATTCGTCCCGCCCTCCAGTTTATTAAAACCAAACCAGGGTTTTCAGTCGTCTCCTCTGTCTTTTTCATGTGTCTGGAGCAACGGGTGTTGGTTTACGGGGACTGCGCCATCAACCCCAACCCTACAGCGGAGGAACTGGCGGAAATCGCGATGTCTTCGGCGGACACGGCCCGGACCTTTGGGGTTGACCCGAAGGTAGCGTTGCTATCCTATTCTTCTGGTGACTCTGGCAAAGGGGAAGACGTGGAAAAGGTTCGCTCGGCGACCCACTTGGCCCGTACTCTACGGCCCGATCTGCTGCTAGAAGGACCGATTCAGTATGATGCTGCGGTTGACCCTGATGTGGGAGCCAAGAAAATGAAAGGATCTGAGGTGGCAGGAAAGGCCACCGTGCTGATTTTTCCAGATCTGAATACGGGCAACAACACTTACAAGGCGGTGCAACGAGAAACGGGAGCGATCGCCATTGGGCCTGTGCTTCAGGGACTCCGCAAACCAATCAACGATCTGAGTCGGGGCTGTCTCGTGGAAGACATCATCAATACGGTGGCGATTACGGCCATCCAAGCTCAAACAGCTCAAGCGGAAGTTGAGGTGAAAGCTACAACCGAAGGACAAGCAGCAGGGAAATCTCAAGGGCAGCCGGAAGTCCAGGCGGCAAGCCAAGCAGAAGTCCCAGTGGTTTCATCGGTTACGTGAGGGGCGATCGCGTCACCTCAATCTGCCTCAGGCTCAGAGGTGACAGACCAACCCTAAACGCCATCACCCACAGTGCGATCACTGAGGTGGACTCCAGTAAGCGGCCTGATTCTAGCGGTACATTTCCGTAGAATCCCCATGACAAATCTGGGTGGAGCATTCGTCCGGAGGGAACACTAAGATTGTTCCTTTGCTATGGCAGCACCAACCATGAATATAGCCGCAGACAAGATTCCATTTGTTGATCTCAGCTTTCAAAACCGCTCCATTGAATCTGAACTCCACGATGCCATCAATGGTGTCCTGGAACGAGGGGATTTCATCATGGGAGAAGCGGTACGCACATTTGAAACAGCCTTTGCCCAAGCCTGTGGAACCACCCACGGGATCGGCGTGGCTTGTGGGACGGATGCGATCGCCCTCGGATTGCAAGCCGCTGGGATTAAGCCCGGTGATGAAGTCATTCTCCCAGCTAACACTTTTGTGGCTACCCTAATTGGCGTCATTCGCACCGGAGCCACCCCCGTGTTGGTGGATTGTGACCCGGATACGGCCTTGATCAATCTTCGAGCCGCAGAAGCGGCCATCACCCAGCGCACTCGTGCCATTGTGCCTGTCCATCTTTATGGTCAGATGGTGTCCCCCAGGGCCTTGCTGGAAATAGCAAGCACCCACGATCTCATCATTTTTGAAGATGCCGCTCAGGCTCACCTCGCCGAATGTGAAGGTTATCGGGCGGGTTCAGTCGGCATTGCCGCTGCCTTTAGCTTTTACCCCAGCAAAAACCTGGGCGCTTTTGGCGACGGGGGTATGTTGGTGACGCGGAACGCAGATCTGGCCCAAGCCGCCCGGACCTTGCGAAACTACGGTGCGCCCCGCAAGTACTATCACACAGAAGTTGGCACTAACAGCCGCCTCGATACGATTCAAGCAGCGGTCTTACTGGCCAAGTTACCCTATTTAGATGGTTGGAATGGCGATCGCAACCGCATTGCCCAAACATACGACAAGCTACTACAACCCCTAGCCCCGGCTGGCATTCGCCCCATCCAAAACCAGAACGGTAGAGGGCACGTTTATCACCTCTACGTGGTTGAAATAGAAGAAACCTGTCGGATTGATCGCGATGCCCTTCATGCCACCCTCAATGACGACCACATCCAAACCGGCATTCATTACCCCCTACCTTGCCACCTTCAACCCGCCTATGGCTATTTGGGCTACAGCGAGGGTGATTTCCCCCATGCTGAGCGATTGTGTCGCAACATCCTATCGCTCCCGATGTATCCCGGCATGACCGAATCTCAGGCTCATCAGGTGTTCAAAGCCATCGAGACCATTCTCGATCCTGCCCTCACCCACCTTTCCACCCCCATTCCTATCCTCACCCAATAACCCACACCCACTCGCCCACTCCCTCCCTCACCCACCCACTCACCTACCCATGACCACTTCTCCTCCCTCTCGCTTATCAGCCTTCAAGATCAGCGATCGCCAATGGCCCGCGATCGCTCTCACCGGGTTGTTGCTGATCCTCTACGGTCCTCTGCTCTACCACTGGGCTGATGGCTGGCTCAGCAAAAGCATTAGTTTGGAACATGAATATTTCAGTCATGGTCTCCTAGGAATCCCGTTTGCCGCTTACATTGCCTGGGAAAAGCGATCGCAGTGGTGCCATCTACCTGATCGAGCCAACATCGGGGGGGGTGTCCTCATTATCGTTGGCATCATTGCGTACTTCAGTGGCATGGTGGATGCCATCAATTTATCGTTCCCTATCATTCTCACTGGGCTATGCTTGTGGCTCAAAGGCAAATCAGGCTTACGCCTCCTGTGGTTTCCCCTATTGCTCGTCCTATTGGCAACGCCTAATGAAATTCCTTACTTGATTGCTCCTTATATCCTCCCTCTTCAACGATTTATTGCTGGAGTGGCTGGGTTTCTCTTGTTTCAGGCCAGGGTGAATGTGGAAGTTTCCGACATCTATCTCTATGTAAATGGTCAAACCGTGGAAGTAGCTCCCCACTGTGCTGGATTAAAAATGCTATTCACCAGTTTTTATGTGGGGTTGATGCTGGTTTACTGGTCTGGAGCGATTCGCTACCGTCGAGTGACACTTCCATTCCTCACTGGTGCCCTAATGATTAGTGTGGTGGCTAATATTTTTCGCAATACCCTCTTGACTTACTTTCACGGCACCGGACAGGATGCCGCCTTTTTCTGGTTGCACGATAGCTGGGGTGGCGATCTCTATTCGGCATTAATGTTGGGGAGTCTGATTCCCTTTTTGCAATTGCTGGAACATTGGTTCATCCCCCAACCGCTCACGAGCCAGCAGGAGAGTGCTGATGATGATCGCCAAGGGGCTAATCTGGAACAACAAGAGTAGCTAGGGGTTTCCGTATTCATCCACTCAAATGGACTACAATTGGAGTGTTGTGGTGGATGGGCGATCGCGATGGTCTTTCTCTTCAAAGAACGGTACATTAATCTGCTCACCGACTTCGGCTTCAAGCGAGTTTTTGGCACTGAAGCCCATAAGCAGTTCACGATTGATTTTCTCAATACTCTCCTGCCGCCTCATCATCAGATCCAAGATTTATCCTTCAAAAATAATGAGAACTTGGGCTTGACAGCAATGGATCGCCGTGCCGTGTTTGATGTGTTCTGCGAAGGACACGATGGGGAGCAGTTCATCGTTGAAATGCAGCGCACCCGCCAAGCATTTTTCAAAGACCGGAGTCTGTTCTACGCTACTTTTCCCATCCAAGAACAATCCACACGGGGCGATTGGGACTATTGCCTCCCTCCGGTTTACAGCATCTCCGTTTTGGATTTTGTCATGGTAGAACCAGAGAACAATCCTAACTTTATTCATCGGGTTGAGTTGAAAGATGAGGAGGGCAACCGTTTTTATGACAAACTGCTGCTTATTTACATTGAACTACCCAAGTTTAATAAGGCATTGGCACAACTCACCACCCACGCCGATAAGTGGTTCTATCTTTTCCGCCATTTACCGGAGTTGACCAACCCGCCTGAAGTCATTGATGAACCCATTTTTGAGAATCTGTTTGAAGTGGCAGAAATTGCGAACTTTTCCCCTGATGAGCAAGATGTTTATCAAGCAGCCCTGAAAGCCTACCGGGATTTTACCAATGTGATGAGGACAGCGATTCAGGAGGCAGAGGTGAAAGCAAGAGAGCAAGGAGCGGAAGGGGAGCGATCGCGCTTTCTCAGCCAACAGCGATCGCTCATCCTTCGTCTCCTCACTCGACAACTAGGACAACTCCCCGATGATCTGTCAACCCAAGTGCAACCACTCTCCTTAGACGATCTAGAGAGTCTCGCAGATGCATTGCTCGATTTCAATCACATCGCGGATCTCCAACAATGGCTAAACCAACATGGTGACTAACCAACACCCCATCACTCCCCCACTCCCTCACCCCAACACTCCATCACTCCCCCACTCCCCCACGATAAATCTCCACCGCATTCAGCGCTGCTTTAATTAGGTGAAAGTAATGGGGCTGAGTAATATCAGTGTCCTGGGCATCAGCCCGATTGCGACCCATGACGGCACGGTGACTCTGGGGTTGGATAGCTAGCACCTTGCCCTCACTATTGCGAATTCGCAGTTCTAGATCCTCCCCGACTAAATCAATACTGCAATCGTAGAATCGGGGTCCATGCTGAAACCGAATGGGCTTGGCAGGCTGGGTCAGGACTCCAGTTTGAGGCGCGATCGCACCTGTCTCATGCATCCCTTCATGATTTGGCAAAGACACGGAAGACTGAGGCAACCGAATTCCTACTATATCTAGTTGCAGCGTGGTTTGGCCTTGCCACTCGTTCAGTGTGAGATGATAGGCCAAATCTACTGTGGGGGGTAGGGGACAATAGCGCCCCCACCGCCAAGCGATCGCCTCTATCCTCCGCATTCCGCCCCCATTTGCTCCCTCGGCCTCCGGCATCGATCGGCTTTGCTGCAACACCAACTTGAGATGATCCCGATGTTTTCCCACCGTTTTTTGCTCCAACACCCGCACATTGGGAGTCCAAAACACTGGGTCAGGATTGCCGATCCCACAGGGATGCAGCCGATCAATTTGGTGATAGAGATCAAGGGTGAGGTCGGCAAAGTTGGCTTCAACATCCACGTTAACCAAAGGACACAGATGCCCCATCAGCAGATACATATTGGCGAAAAGCTGTAATCGTCGCTGAAATCCAGTAAGGTTAGTTGCTGCTAGGGTAAAACCGCCTGCTGCCCGATGTCCGCCATATTTTTCTAGGCAGTCATCGGAAAATACCAGGGACTTGTGAATATCAAATTCAGGAATACTGCGAGCCGAACCGCGAATCATGCGGTGGTCGTTATCGTCTTCGTAGGTACCGATGAACACGGGCACCCCATAACGTTCGACTAAGCGCGAGGCAACGATACCGATGACTCCGTGATGCCAGCCGGGATGGATGACTACCAAGACTCGTTCCTCTTGGAGGTTGGGGCGGGTTTGGTGAATGTGGGCGATCGCCTCCTGTTCAATCACCTCACATAACTGCCGCCGCTCTTTGTTGATCTGCTCACAGGCCATCGCCCGTTCTAACGCCACCCCTGAATCATCCGTGGTCAGTAGCTCAATGACCGTAATGGGATCAGCAATCCGTCCCACGGCGTTGATGCGTGGACCTAGCCGAAACCCGATCGCTTCTGGTTTCAACCCTTTTTTCTCATCGGACAGTCCCGCTACTTGGATAAGCGCTTGTACTCCCGGAATGGTGGATTTAGGCAAATGGCGTAATCCTTGCTGCACCCAACGTCGGTTTACCCCCGTCAGCGGAGCCAAATCCGCAATGGTACCCAGGGTGAATAAATCGAGCAGGGTATGGCCCAAGGCACTTTGAGCTACGGTCCAAGGGGACAACTCTGCCCAACAGGTCCGGGCCAATTCCAAGGCCAGAACGTAGGCCACGCCCACACCCGCCAATCCCCGATAGGGGGAGGTTGCGGCAATCAGCTTGGGATTGAGGATAGCTTGGGCCGGGGGTAAGGTGTCCGGCAGGTCGTGGTGATCGGTGATAATCACCACCATGCCGAGTTCCACGGCACGCATGATGGGGGCGATCGCCGCAATCCCATTATCCACGGTCAAAATAATCCGAATGTCATCGGCGTGAAAATCTTCCACAATCCGCTCATTAATACCGTATCCCTCGGTCATCCGACTGGGAATGGCATAGTTGGCGATCGCCCCCAATTCTCTCAAGGCCCGCATCAACAACGCCGTACTGGTCATCCCATCCGCATCGTAATCGCCACAAATGGCGATTTTGTGGCCCTGGGCGATCGCCGTCACCAAATGCTGTACCGCGATCGCTAAATCGGGAAAGTCCTCTAACGGTGAAGGCAACTCTACCGCATCAGGATTGAGGAATAACTGGGCCATTTCCGGTGTCGGAATCTCCCGGTTGATCAGCACTTGGGCCAATAGGGGGGAGAGGTTGGTCGCTTGGGCGATCGCTTCAGCCTGAGCCGAATCAGGGATTGGAATATGCCAGCGTTGGGTTGGCATGTTGGCGCGTTGGTGTTGAGATCGTGATCCATCAGGGGAGGCTGGGGTAGAAGTCGCTAGTGGATCGGATGATAATCCCTCAGCAGAGATTGAGGGAGAGGAAGAGGAAGTCACCATAGTTGAATCAGAAACCATCGATCCATTAGAACATTGGAGCTAAGTGTAATACATCATCTTTGGGGTTGTCCCCCTTTTACAACAGGTTGTTAAATTTCGTCGTCCCCCTGCAAGCGATGGGCGGTAAGGTTAGCCGCAAGGATTAGAGAAGATGATTACGCCTATTATTTCTGTTACGAATTATACGGTTTTCCTGTTTCTCTTGACACCTTCCCTCAGAGGAGTACTATATAGATACGTTCATCCCTTTACTAACTTGCAGCGAAGAGCTGAAACAGGGCAGTAAACGGACGGAAGTAGGGTTATTTCCTGAAGGAACGCGCCTCTGGTGTCGATGCATATTCTTTAGGAGGCGATTCTCATGACATCTAACAACTTTTTGACCGCCATTGAACTAATTGCTATTTTTTCAATCTATTGTGCCCTGTTTTGCCCTATTTTGTGCTGGGCCATCAGTATTAAGGTTCCTAGTCAAAACGTTCGCAATAGGCTGGATGAACGGGCGCAATGACAATATGGGGCTGTTCTCGCTAAGTGAGGGAATCAGCTGGTGTTTGGCGTGCCCACCGATGTCGGGACGGGTGGGCGATCGCTAAACACCTCCAGCAACAAGACGTATTTTTCAACAAGCAACTGACTCTAAATGCACTATCGAATGAGTGTTGGTGTGTGGTTTTGTCTTGGGTTAGCGCTGTCGTTTATTTGGACAGAAAAACCTCCAGGGAAACCCCACGCCTACGACAGAAGACGGGATCAATGCTGTCTCCAGTATTTGATGGATTAGAACCGTAGTGGCGTGGCACGACTAAAATGATGGATTAGTAAAGATGCGTTACGGCTGTCGCCTAACACATCCTACGCCATACAACATAAGGGATTCGTAGGGTGCCGTTAGCGCCAGCGTAACGCACCAAATTAGCTGTGCCACACCAGTAGATTGTTCCTTGTCCGTAAGCGTTTTGCACGGGGCACACCTGAGGTGCCCCTTCCACAACGGCTCTAGGCATGGGTCTCGGAGTTGTTCAGACAGGAAATCGACTCTGTAACGACTTCGGATAGCCCAACATCCACACCATTGTGGCAGCAGGGATAAAAATCAAGATGGAGATGATTGAGAAGAATTCACTCATCCCCCGTGGGATTTGGCCCGCCATGCAGATCAACATCGCAAGGTGGCCATACAACCACCAACTGGAACGATAACCATACCGTTTGAGAATCGTGCTTTGAGCAATGGTTACAGCAGTGATGGAAATTAAACCGCCTAAAATACCCAGGCCCATCATGGCGAAAAAGGGCATCATCCCGACACCGGGAACGTCAAGTTGGTTAAACCACAACCAAAGCCTCTGCCCAAAGAATAGGACTAAAACCCAGACAATGATGCCCATCATTAGGGGCAGAACGATGATAGCCATTAAACTCCATTGCCACCAGTCTTTAAACCCATCAATGCGACGACGGAGGGCGATCGCTTGAAAGGAGGTGACGCTGCCAATCATGATGGGGATGGTGAGAAAACTCAGGAAGGGAACAAAGGCTGCCAGAAAAGCAGATACCCCTTGCAAAACCGACCCCACGGCCCAACCGAGGAGAGTCCAGCCAATCCACTCTAGGAAAAAAAGACCATTGACCTTGCGCCGCTGTCTCAGGAGGCGCTGGCGCGATTCTACATCGGTGCAGCGATTGTAGTACAGCGCTTCCGGGTGCGATCGCCTCAGCAAGTAGACCATCATCGCCCCCGTTATCATATAAGTGAGCAGCGGCAAGGCTTTATATCCGATCAAGTACAACGGTCTAATAAGTCCGAGCAACTGGGGCAAAATGGTGATCCCAGCGATCGCCCCCAACCAGAGATACGCTTGATCGATGTAGCGCCGCAATACCGCCCATTGCATCATCGCGATCGGTGCGACGACAATCAGCCCCAAAAGCATGGAGAGAAGCAATGGAGTTCGTCCTGGGGTCGCCCTAGTTATGGCAGTGACCAAAAGCTGGAGCAATCCGCTGGCGATCGATCCAATCATTGTCGCCTCCAGCCACGTTTTGGCCCAAGCCACTTCTTGGCGTAACATCAACCACTCACCAATTGCCCCAATGATCCGTGCGGCCAACAGGGACGCAAAATAACGACCATAGTCTAGCCCAGGAGAGGAAGACTGATAGCGGGCAAAATAGGCTAAAACGGTACAAACGTAAGTCACGAGTACCCAGCCAAACCAGAAGCTCCAGCCCGGTAAGACGACAGGGGATGAGAAGGGACTCAGCGTGGCGATCGCGATCCCGGCAGGGGGACTGGGCGGTGAGGCATCTGTAGGAGATTCGTTCGGGGAAGAGTTGACAGAGGATTGAGTCTCTGTCGATGGCAGATCATCTTCGACAGCAGCAGCAGCAGCGGATGGAACTGGAGCATTGTCTGGACTCCGGATCGCATCGGGCCAAGGGATGTGAACGCGCCAGGTTAGATCGGTGGCATCAGGCTGTCGTGCTTGTAGTTGCACAGCCTCGATGCCTTGAACTTCTAGCCGTTGTAGTCCCCGCATGATCTGGGTGGCGATCGCCTGCTGGTCCAACGGTGCGCGACTGGTCAACTGAATCAACAACCGAGCCTCCTGCCGTCGCACCTGTGCCCGGATATTGCGGGATTGAAGGGAGCGGTTGAGCAAGGTGGCGATCGCTTGGGGTTTACCCTGACGAGCCTGGTCGCGAAGATTGGCGTTAGAATGGGTCATGATTTTAGCAAAGAATGGGGCTAGTGTTAAGGTTTGGACACAATCTGGGGTCCATCTTGGGTTCTACGGGATCGGGTTGTTTGGGGTTGTAGCTTGAGTTGACGGGTTTGGTCTCTCAGGGATGCGGCAGGGTTGTCCTGGTCAAAATTCCAAGATAAACCAAAGCCCTCGGTTTCCATCGGCAGAGGCGTTCCCCGCGTCATTCTGATAATGTCTAGGTGTCTCAAGGCACGATCCCAAATTTGAATGTCAGCCAGATAGCCCGAAAAGGGGCGATCGCCCTCTCGATTATTGCCGATCAGCAAATCGGAGTCGGTAAGAGACACTTCACCCGAGTAGGGAACTTTAGCCTGATTTGACCCGTTGATATATACCCAAATGTACTCGTTTCCGTAGACCCCAGCAACGTGGTTCCATTCATTTAAATTCAGTCCAGGGCCAATGGCATAGTTCCCACTGAGACTAAAACGAATCCCCTGCTCTTCGTGGTCCACCACCAACAGCAGCCGATCATCACTAGTATTATCCGACCGTTCCACAATCCGTCCGTAGTAACCATAGTCCGTCGGATACACCCACAGGGAGATGGTCAGTCCATCCTCAGCGCTCCAGTCCGGCAAATCGGGTTGGGTGGCGATCGCAATGTCATCCTCCCCGTCAAATTGGAGGGCATCACTCACCCTCTCAGACGGCTCCTCTTCCACCAAACCTGCATTGGGCAGCCCTGGTGGACGGGCACAGAGGGTAACTGTTGCGAGCATGACCCCACAACTGAGAGCGATCGCTCCCCACTTCACCGCCGGAGTTTGGGCACTAAATCGCTCTGCTAGCTGTGTTAGGGTTGGTCCCACTGATTGTATCCATGGCTGCTGCCGCAAACTAGCCAGCAAGTTTGAGAGATCAGACGGTAAATCTTTCAGAATTGCTGATACATTAATTGGCTTGGGTAGGTATTGCTGCGATCGCGGAGCAGGTTCCCAGATAGTCCCCGATTGGCTGACCAGAACCACTTGCCAACGGGGAACCAGATCATCGACCTTGCGCCCGTAAACCCTGACTGGATAAGCCGTTTGCAATTGCACCTGTTGCAGCGCTGCACAGAGTTTTGGCAACCACTCTTGCTGGTCCGGTGGCCTGTAGGCTTCGACAAAAATCCGAACTTCCTTTTCACCGTGGCAAACATAAACTCGCCGCAGCTCCTTCAGATCAGGCACCTGATTCAGCGCTGTTTCCAGTTGTTCCAAGGGGGGAGCGATGGGCATTGTTGGGTCAGGCTGGGACATGAGTTATTAGTCTCTGGGGATGAAATGCTAGTGGCGAGAGGTGCCAACACGCAGGACGGTTCTAGTGTAGCCAACCCTTGCGGATTCGTCCGACGGGCATCACATTTAGTCATCGATCGCTCCCTGGATTCAGTGGAAAACCCCGACTTCTCAAAGAAGCTACAGTTCTGGACCCATAAAATTTACAAAAACTTTTTTTGAGATGGGTGAGTAATTCTTAGCGCTCAACCGTATATACCCATAGAACGTTCAATTTAGTGGTGGGGCGAATTGATGGAACTTGTGGGTTGGGCAAGTGAATCAGTGAACTGTCTCCCGAACTATTTATATTCAGAGCAAGCCCTAACCCTTGAGAACGAACTGTGCCCAAAGTGATTAATTTTAGCGTTGTTTAGCTTTAGGAGAAATTTCGCATGTTTACAGCAAATCGTGTGTACAGTCAACGCATTGCCACTGTCGAAGATGCTGCCAAAGTCGCCCCACTCTGGCAGGCTTTTGCCCAAAAACGGACCCAGGTTGATCCGTCCATGCGGTTAAAACTAGGCTATGAGTTTGAGCAATATATTTCCTATCAATTGCAACGTCCGTTTTCCTTCTTTTTTCTCCTAGAGTTAGGAGGAGACGAAATCAGTAGCCCGAAGGAAATTGTTGGTTGTTTTGCCATTTACTTTTATGATGAAGCCCCTCCCCCAGAATTAGATGGCATTGACGACTTTATGGAAAGTCCATTTCAGCCTCGGCGGGTTGGGGCTGTTTTAGGACTTTATATTGAGGAGGACCATCGCCAGCCTCACACCATTAAGTTATTGGTAGACGGGGCGATCGCCAAAGCTGAAGAGCTAAAAGTCACCGATATTGATGTATTGGTGAGTGCGGAACAAACGGGAGTACAAAAGCTCCTAGAACGGCATGGGTTTACCAAGTCAGCAGTTCAGTATAGTCGCCACTATCAAATTACAGAGACTGAACCTCTGCCCAGCCTCCACCCTAATGTTTCTAGCAGCGTGGGAGAACCCGAAATCGGAGCCATTGCCGCATCCATTCCTCTACGTAATATTGAAAACTATGAGCTGGTCAAAAATCCTCACGGGGAGGTGGTATTTCTCCAGCCAATTACTAATGAAACAGGGGAATTATTATGCAGTTCCAGCGGCTTACCCATTTATCCCAATCCTCTCCATGATATTGAAACCAGTACTTACGTGTTTGATCGGGATGGGGCATTGGTCACTTGTCCTGTTGTCCAAGATCGAGATGGGGTTGTCGAATATGCTGGAATTCCTCAATTTTGTCCGCCACTATATCAGCGAGTGAATCAGAAGTTAGTGCTAAAACAAGATGAAAATGGGACTTATTTATTTGCTGAAGCTGATGTCGATGAATCGGGGAAAGTGAAGCGATCGCCCGATGGAAAACCTGTTTTTAAGCAATAGGGCGATGGTTTTAAGGGATGGAATTGCATATCGGAACCCACCCCTAACCCCTCCGAGGAGAGGAACCGGATTGTAGGTCGAGCCTCTAATCTTTCCGAGGAGCAGAACCAGCTTGCAGGTCGGGCCTCTAACCTGTCATAGATAGAGGGAAACCAGATTGCAGGTCAAGACTATATCTACATCCAACTCCCCCCTTGGGAGAAGCTGGGGGTGGGTCAGTCGTGGCTCAAACCAAAAGCAGGAATGGATATGAACTAATTCTCCTAAACTTCAACCAGTTTTCCTAATATCTGGTCTCTGGCTAAGCACCTCCTCTAGAGCCTCTGGCTCTACCAAAACCTGAGATTGTGTGCCCAACTGTGGCATTCAGTCACAGCC
>JBFRWC010000110.1:0-6946 GCA_051439365.1 Leptolyngbyaceae cyanobacterium | reverse complement strand
CAACCTCAGTTTCGTTCCGACAATTTTCTGGGTTAAAGAACATGATTTCAGTAGTAGACACCTTGTATAGTCTACCTAACAAAATTACCGTATCAACATATGATGCTGCCGAATTTTATTTGATTCTGTATAAAGCTTAATTTTTTGTTGCAAATACTCTAATTTCTCGACAAGGTGATGGAGGGTTGACTGACCTCCTATAACGTGTAGGCAAACTGTTTTACCAACACTCCAGGTACCCAAACTCCACCGAGTGTCCGCTGTTTGTAGCTCCCGACCTTTGGAATAAATTCTTGCTGGTCGGTCAATGCCAAGAGTTGTTCGCCAAAAAATTGATAAAGACTGTCATCAAACCGGAGATTTTTGATCGGAGCTACAATTCTGCCGTTTTCCACCCAAAAACAGGCGTAGCGAGTCATTCCGGTAATTCGTCCAGTAGGGCGATCGCTCCAGTTCAAATAGTGCAGATTGGAAACATAAAGCCCCGTATCTAGGGTTGTCAAGATATCACGGGTTGCCAGGGTTCCAGGACTGACTTCGGGCGATCGCAATCCTTCCCATCCTGCCGCCCCATTGGATTCTAGCCCATATTCTTTGGCGGTACGGGCACTGATCAACGTGTGGCACAACTGTCCTTGTTCAATTAACGTCAATGACATCGGAGCCACTTCGCCAATATCATTAAAGCGAGGCACTAATCCCTGACTAAAGTTTTCCTTCAGCACCAATTGAGGCGATAAAGTCGCCTCCCCTCGCTGTAATCGACTGAGGGCACTGTCCCCCCTTTGCAGTGAGGATTCACTGACTCCGCCCCAAGAAAACATCCCGATCAGATCGGCGACAGCGGCAGGAGCCAGATAAGTCCGGTAAGAGCCGGGAGCGATCGCCCTCGGTTCCATGGACATCCGTTCCAATTGCTGCCGAGAATCGGTGAGTTTGGTCTGATAAGCATCTCGATCCCAGTTGCGACCTGCCACCGTCCCTTTCACTGCCTGACCGTCAGGGGCAAAAATTGAGTAATCTAGGGTAAAGGATTCTGTGGCAAACCAATGGCACTGTCCGGCTGAATCGGCATATCCCCGGATCACCGACCCCCCTGCATAAATTCCGGTAAAGTCCAGATCAGGAACTGGACCCAACAATTCTGTGGTGAGTTGGTCTGATGGTAATAGATTGCCGGGGTAAACATCTCGACTGGTGTTGGCTCCACTGGGTAAGACCAAGTAGGGATCGGGGGGCAGTTGGGGTAGTTCTTCCCGTAAACTTTGTAAGGCTTGGGTGAGGCGATCGCCATTAAGAGCCGCATCACCCGTCAGCGGAAATGCTCGAAAACTGCGCTGCTCATTCGTTATCAGCGTCAGTTCTAGATTACCATCAGCCACGATCCCAGTCTGACGAACCTTAGCATGGTTGAAGCGCGTAAACTGGCTCTGTTCTGCCGTGAACTCTAGAGTGAAATGCTCCCCTGCTCTGAGATTGCCACGGAGGGCATTCACTACCACATGGAATGCCGCTTCCATGCGGTCTACAAACTCATCCCCCCCAGCAGAGGCAACCCCCTCAACTGCCGCCCTAGAACTGACCATCAGACTCCACCTCCAAAGACCTCAATCTGCTCAAATACGCACACGGGTGAGCCATGCCCCACCCGAATCGTCTGGTTGGGTTCCCCCTTGCCACAGTAAGGCGTGCCGTACATCTGCCAAGTTGAAGCATTCCCCACCCCAACCAAGCTATGCCAAAGTTGGGGGGTGGTGGCCCGATAGTTAGGATTGCGGAGGGTCGTGGTCAAGCGACCGTTTTCAATCCGTTTGGCATACTCACAGCCAAATTGGAACTTGTGGCGCTGGTCGTCAATGGACCAAGAGCGATTGGCTTCCATATACACGCCATTTTCGACGCGACTAATGAGATCGGTAAACGAGTCCGGTCCTGGTTCCAAATTCAAATTGGCCATCCGATCGATGGGGGGCCGATTCCACGACGAAGCACGGGCACAGGCGACTCCATCCACCTTCAGCCGTGCCTGACTTTCCAAACTACCTAGCCCCCGCAGTAACACCCCGTCTTTAATCAGAAATTCCCTCGTGGCTGGAGCGCCCGTATCGTCAAAGCTGTAGCTGGCAAACTCCCCAGACACGGATGGATCAAAGGTAATGTTCATCAAGGGTGAGCCGTAGGCAAGCTGACCAAAATCGCTGGGCTTGACAAAGCTGCCCCCTGCATAATTGCGCTCATCGCCCAAAATTCGATCCAATTCCAGGGGATGGCCGATGCTCTCGTGAATTTGCAACATCATCTGGTCCGGGGCTAAAACCAGGGTGGTGGGACCAGTGGGACATTCTTCGGCGCTCAGGAGTTCAACCGCTTGTTCCCCGACTTGCTTGGCCTGATCCCAAATGGCTGGGGCGGGAAAGAGTTCCCACCCGCCTTGGTAACAGTGGGCGCGGAAGCCATTGTTGGTGCGCTGCTGTACGATCGCTCCCTCTTGGGCTGTGGCTCCAAAATGCGTCTGAATCCCCAAAATATGTTGATACACTTCAGAGCCGTTGCTGCTAACAAACCAGGTCTCGATGTCGGTTGCAGTAGCCGAGGCGGAGGTTTTGACGATGCGATCGCCCACTTGCATCGTTTGACACAATTGCACCAGCAGATCGTTAATGTCCTTGGGACTCATCGCATTCAGCGGTTTCTGAAACGGAGAGATATATTCACCCGTGACCTTGGGTCGAGCCGTCAGTGGGGTGGGGTGGATGGTCCACTGGTGAGCGGCGATCGCCTGACTATATGCCTGGGCGATCGTCGCCTGAATCCCATCGGTCGTCAAATTATTGGTGGCTCCATAGCCAATCTGTCCCTTCACCAAGACTTCAGCCATGATGCCCTGGCTCAAACTCTCACCGTTGTATTCAGGATGGCCATCCCGCACACCTCGGATACTCGCAGTTTCCTTGACAGCACGAAGACCAATCCAATCAGCCGATACAGAGGTCAGAGCAAGAGCATGGGTTAACTCAGGGAACATGGGCAGCTTTGTGTAACTTCTTTAGATTTGGATAAGGAGTTCAACTGTTGGAGCGAACATTGCCTACTGAAAATGGCGATCGCCCACTCAACAGTGTAACCACTGATCCTAGGAGTAGCCACACCAAAACAGGGTAGCATTGCCCCTACCTTGGCAACACTGCCCTGCTCATTGCACTTGATCGCTCTGTAGGATGAGTTAGCGCCAGCGTAACCCATCACCTTACGCATAACATGAGACATTGCACAACAACGCCCAGCAACGCTTGTAGAGGCAAGTCTTACAAGGGAAAATCTTCATCCAACTCAGTTCGGGTCATTGGCTGCGAAATTTCTAACCCTTCACCCCCCAGCAATTCCAGCGGTTCCCCATCAACGAACAACCAGACGGCTTCAGTTGGGTCCAAACTCGTGGCCGTATAAATCACCTGACTCAATCGACCGATCATGGAGGCACTCCCCCCACCCTGTTCAAATTCTCCAGACAGATCAACATAGATACCATCTGCCTCAACGTCCAAATCCAGCAACGTTGTATCGTCTGGAATCTCAGAAAACGCCGAAGTCCCTGGTAAATCCTGGTTCAAGAGTTGATCAAAAGCAGCATCCAGAACCGCCGCAGGCTCATCAGCCGTTTCCACTTCCAGGGTTAACGGAACCAAGGCAAAATTTACGTCATTGACATCTAACAGATAAACATCCACAGATGTCGTCACCAGTGGGACCACCGATGGCGTTGAAGCGTTGCCAGAAGGATTGTTGGTGTTTGGTTGATCCGCCTGGACTGCTCGATCAGTCGGCGTATAAGCGAGGCGATTCCAGGCCCACCACCCCGTCTTGCCTCCAGCCATGATGATGGCAATGGAGATGAGTATCAGAACCCACCGATTAGAGAACACCGACGGGAAAGGTGAGCGAGAGAGGTTTGGGGTTGATAAACTACGGTTGTCTTGCATGATATTGTCCTTTGTCGTAATGATGCTCCAAGTGTGGGACGCAGCGTGATTGCCATGAAGGGACTGTTGAATAATGTTCTAGCTCTTTTGACGGTCACACTCTGATCCTACCGTTCCACCATTGGCTCTTCCGTATCATGTTAGCCAGTGATTCAAGTGGTTGGAATGAATTGAGACTCAGCATTTTGTTACACTACATTAAGATCGAAAAGATCGAAGAAGTACAAACTGGAAACTTAGGGTCGTAATGATCAAGACAGCAGGTTGGCAGGGGAAAGCGTGATGATTGCTCTATTGGTACTACTCTTAATCTCCATTGTCGTTTGGGTTTTGGGATCACTGCCTTGGCTCGTTATCAATTATCTTCTGTGTGTGCCAGAACCAATGACTGGCTGTGCCCGTCCTTCTGACTTCATGGAAGTTGCTCAAATGCTCCTGATTGGTAATGTACTCCTGGTTGTGTTGGCAGGAGTGGCGATCGCCTACCTGAACCGCCTGCATCAACGCTCTCGCCGTCGCCAGCGCCTAGCGACAGAGCAGCAACAGCTAGAATCCAACGATTAATCTGAAGTAAATCTTCAAAAACTATTGCAGGGTCGCTATGCAAACTGACACATTGTTGGTGGCGATCGCCTTCAATCACTGATCACGAGTTTGATATTCTCCAATCCACTCCAGGGTATAAGTCATGATAGCGATACCTAATTTTTGACGAAGATAGTCTCTAGAGCAGGGTTTAGCCCCCTGCCCATCGCTTAATATCAATTCCAGCTTGTCCAACCCAAAAATAATTTCGACTTTTAGTGAGGTTAAGTTACCGCCATGAATGGTATTCGCTTTGGTAGTTTATTTGGCATCCCCTTCTTTATCAATCCCTCCTGGTTTTTCGTCTTTGCCCTAGTCACCTGGTCAGAGGGGCTCGGCCTTGCCGATGCATTTCGCCTCACTGGGCCACTCCCCTGGATTTTAGGGATGATGACCGCTATCTTAATGTTCTCATCAGTGGTACTACACGAACTAGGCCACAGTCTAGTCGCAATGCGCCAAGGAATTGAGGTCAAATCTATCACCCTCTTTATCTTTGGAGGGCTGGCTAGCCTTGCTGAAGAATCTAAGACCCCTGGAAATGCCTTTTGGGTGGCGATCGCTGGTCCCGCCGTTAGCTTTGTTTTATTTGGAATCTTTACCCTTGCGCAAGTCAGCTTAACCCTCTCGCCCCCTATCCTAGGCATCCTTGGCCTACTGGCATCTATTAACCTACTGCTCGGTACCTTCAACCTTATCCCTGGCCTACCCCTAGACGGAGGCAACATCCTCAAAGCCCTAGTCTGGAAAATTACAGGCAAACCCCACAAAGGGATCGCCTTTGCCAGCCGTTTCGGCCAAATCTTTGGCTGGTGCGGAGTAATCATTGGCCTTAATGCCGTCTTCGGCAACGTCCTCGGACGCTTGCTCGTCCAAGGCATCTACCTTCTAAGTACTCAGATTACCCCCAACACCTTACTCTCTAACAACTTTAGCTACCTGCTACTACTTCCTCGCCTCTTGGCAGCCATTCTTCAGTTCGGTAGCATTTGGACCCTATTCATTGGTTTATTCCTCCTGCAAAATGCCAACCGTTCAGCTCAAACAGCCACGATTCAGGAAGAACTGAGTGGGCTGACTGCCGCCGATGCCATGTACACTGACAGCCCCATTGTGCAAGCAAACTTATCCGTGAGGGAATTTGCCAACCGCCACCTGATAGGAGCACCAAAGCTATGGAAGCAATACTTGGTGGTAGACGACAGCCAAGCATTGCTTGGTACCCTTGACCCTGAGGCGATAAAATCCATTCCAACCAGTCAGTGGTGGGATGTATCAGTTGAGAGCTTAATTCATACCAAGAGTAGCCTTGAGACAGTTGCAGCGAACTCCCCCCTTCTTGACCTCGTGATGCAATACGCTCAGCAAGCCATTCCATCTCTAGTTGTTCAAGATGGAACCAAGGTCATCGGCATCATGGAGCAAGCTTCTATTGCAGAGATGATGCAGCAACGAAAAACTTAAAGTCTTCTATCCGCCATACATCAGAACAATGTCTCAGAAATCCCATACTTATTTAATTTGGGCGGACTCATCAGGTAAAATATGTTGCAGGTAATTTAACATTTGCAATTGTCTGGGTCTAATTGGGAGGAATAATGGATTTTCTTACAAGTCTTGTTGGTGGAATCAATTTTGTAGTTATCGCTCAGCTCACCTTTGTTGCGCTGATCATGATTTCTGGGCCTGTTGTAATTTTCCTAATGGTCGCTAACCGTGCTGACCTGTAGCTTCTTGGTAGCCACCAAGTGGCATAGGCATTAAAGCAAAAGTATTAATAGGGAGGAGACTAACGGGATTGCCCTAGACTCCTCCCTATTTCGTTGGAGGCTGAGGGTGACTTCCCTCACTGTTGCGATCGGCGATCGCGACAGTACAAGGATGATTCGTGCAAATACCCCCTACCTGAAAGGTTGCTGACATATCTCGCTTTCAGTAGTCTTAGGGTTGTTCCTCTTTTGAGCAGATAGATTTGCAATATCTGCAACGCCAAGATTTTTTGAAAAAAGGTATTGACAGTTGTTTGTCATGTGGTTATATTAGTAAAGCGCCTGAAGGGGGAGCGGCACAAAACCGCGGTCCTGTCGGGAGTAGAACCTAGACAACCGAATAGTTTGGAAGCCAGAATACCATAGAATCCCGTTTTAATCAAATGTGGGTCATTGGGGAATCTATCACCCAATGATGCCGAAACATATCCGGGACCGAGAGTTTTGGATAGGATAGACTTTTCGAGTTAAGCGATATTGTTTAACTTACTATGGAGAGTTTGATCCTGGCTCAGGATGAACGCTGGCGGCGTGCTTAACACATGCAAGTCGAACGGAAGCCTTCGGGTTTTAGTGGCGGACGGGTGAGTAACGCGTGAGGATCTGCCCTTA
>JBFRWC010000109.1:0-9251 GCA_051439365.1 Leptolyngbyaceae cyanobacterium | reverse complement strand
GAGTGGGATGGTTGAGAGTATGACTGCTGTGAGCGGGATTGCCGCATCAGGCTAGATTCAGCAGACTCAATTATTTCCCCCAGTGTGGGTAGATACCATTTGACCATGACATTTACCTCTGAATCATCTGCCTTACAACTACGCATTCTGTCCCGTTCTGTATGTCCTCAGAATACCGAGAAGGGCCATCGCTCTGACAGCCTCAAAACCGAACAAAACAGTCGCAATTTCCGACATTGAGCGCTACCGGGGGAATTTTCTTAGGTCGCGACGGGATTCAACTGGGTGAGAGCCTGGGCCAAATCATGGGTCAGATGTTTCGCACGGGCTTTGAGGGCGATCGCTGTATGTGCCCCTTGACAGTACTTGTTGACTAGGAGTGGTGGGCCAATGGTCACGGTCACGCGAGTGCCATGGCAAGGGATAGGGTCGCCATACTGGAGATCCACAGGGACAATGCGGACTCCCAGATTTGGCTCACTGGTCTCGGCTTGAATGGCGAGACGCGCTAGTCCGGGTTTGAGGGGATGGAGATGGCGATCGCGAAAAATGCCCCCTTCTGGAAAGATCACCATCATTTCCCGCTGCTTTAGAATCTCTAGACCTAATCGGAGGCTGGCTACCGCAGGTTGCTGTTGGTTCACCGGAAACCCGCCCAATCGCCGGATAAACCACCCTTGCAACCCCATCATTTCGTTAGCACTCACCATAAAGCGGACATCACGCCCCGTGACATGGCGACCAGCGGCATAGGGCACCACCAAAGCATCCCAGCGGGAACGGTGAGTGGGGGCTAAAATCACCGGACCTGTGCGTGGTAAATAGTGTTGCCCAGTGATCGTGACGGCTCCGAAGTAAAACGGCATCACACCACGATGCAATAAGGGGTAGACAAAGGGAGTCAGCCAAGGTGAAATATAGGACTGCACCGGGACAGATGAGGGGTCGGAACCAGAATCAGGCCGCAAGGAGGACATCTGGATCACGTTTAACAGGGAGATAAACATAGGTCTGGTGTTGAATGGTCTGGTGTTGAAGAATCAGCCTACTCACAGGAGATTGCCGTCAATTCCCGTGGTCTTCGTATTAACACCGTAAAGACAATGGTCCTGAAACGAAGGGGGACAATAGGCACTTTCACGGGTGTCCGCCAGCCGAGTTACCGTTCGCGAGCCACAGCGGGATTGAAGGGAGGGATGATAGTGCCTATTGCCCGATTGGGAGTCATTGAACCAATACCAAGACTGGCTATTCCTATCTATTCCTTGGTAAGACTGGTTTAGGAATCGAAAATTAAGACTCTCAATAAAGATTCTCAAGCCATGCTTGGTGCGTTACGCTGACGCTAACGGCACCCTACGAGTTAAAGCATTCTCAAGCCATGCTTGGTGCGTTACGCTGACGCTAACGGCACCCTACGAGTTAATGGCTCTGAGTTGATCGCAAGATGGGCTTATTTTCTGCCAGATCTGCTGTCCCCCGTATTGCGAATTTGGACAATCTTGCTAATCAGGTTGTACCAAAAAGAGGCCCCCATGGAGAGGGCAATGCCTGTCACCACCCAACCGATCAAACGGCGCAAAATTGGGAAGGTCCAACCCTCTTCCTGTCGTTGCTGTTGTTCAATGACTTCCTGTGTCCAACCGATGGGGAGTGGTAAGTCTTCCATTGCTGTCTGTACTGCATCTCGCACTTCTTGAATCTGTTCAGCAGTACTGGCTGCGAGGTCGGCATTATTCCCTTCTGTGTCTAAGGCAGAGGTTCTATCGGGATTTAAGTCAGGCCGAAATGCTCCATCTTCCACCTGATTCGCCGCTTGGACAATGGTACTCCGTAAAATAGAATCTGTTGATAAGCGAGTCACAATATAGATGGTATCGGTGTTGCTGGCGATCGCAATCACAAAACCTAGAATAAACGCTACTCCCTTCGCATTGCGCTTGTACACTCCACTGGCTCTGGTCATGGATTGTTCAAACCACTGAGACAGGGATGCTTCAAACTGTTTGAATTCTTCAGCTAATTCACGGGCCTGCACATTAGTATTGCGGGCGAGAGTGTTTAGGCTCCGCTTTAATTGGGCGGGAATCACAGAGTTTTTCTCTAGGGACGTTTGAATTACACTGGCGATGGTTGGCTCTAATTTTTGGGTGGCGATCTCTTCCAACACATAGGGCGATCGCTTGCTTAAAAGCGCCTGACAATGGTCATGATCTTGCAAGACAACCTGGGTATTCTCCACAAAGGTTTTAAGCTGAGCAATAACCTGATTCATTGCCGTGGAGAAGGTGGTTTGACGGTAACTAAAATTCAGGACAATTGAGTTCAAACGATGTCGTAAGTCTTCAAACTCACCCACTAGAAAAGCCTCATCGTTCATGTCTTGCCGCAACTGTTCCAGCAGCCGACGGATAATTTCTAGCTTTTCTTCAACGGCCTGTTGCAAGACTTCAACACTGTTTTGATGAACTAACTCTTCTATGTCTAAATTTTCCAGGAGTGCCCTGACAAAGGTTTCAGAGGGAATATAAGAGGGACCGCTTTTCTGCTGACCAAACACATTGCGAGTCCCTGTAATCGCTCGAAAGGATTGCCCAATGCGTCGGGAGATGATCCGAAAGAAGCTAGACACTGGTCCTTTGGCCTCTTGATTCAACGCCTTGAGTAAAGGGCTACTATACAATCTGTCTACAAATTCAATGCCTTCAACACTATCTTTATTATCGCCAATAATTAAAATTTCAATGGATTGTTTCAGATGGTGTGCCCGCCACTGCAACAACGTTGTCAGCAACTCTTGAATCTCTGAGGCTAACAAACTCAAGATCAGGTAGATGAAAAGTAAACCAAGGGCAATGTCAAATACTAAGGGCAAGTCCATATTGGGTTCCGGTCCAAGTCATAATTTACCAAGTTAAGCTGTTTAACACAGGCTTGGGTCACATCGACGCAGGCTGTAATGACGGGGGGATCTGAAAATATCCATCCGCATCACAAGGAAAATCATGGATACTAACAATGGCACTGAGGGGTAACGTGCCATAGATATGGGGAAACAGTTGCGTCCCACCCTCCAGATTTTCGTCAACGATTTTACAGTCTAGTTGATTAGTATCAATTTCTAAGATAACGAGATTCGTCTGATGGCGAAATAGCCGATTGGCCACCCCAACCATTTGATGAAGATAGGAACAATGGATAAATCCTTCCTGGGGAAAGGCTTGGGGGGCGTACGCCCCCTTCTGCTTAGCCTGTTCAATTTCGGGACGGGAAGTGATATGAAACATAGATCCTCTGGGCTAGATCCACTGGACTAGATCCACTGGACTGGATTAGGCTCTCAATTTTGGGTGGATTCTGGGGGTGGGTTCAGCGGCAGTGCATCCAACAGTTCCCACATCCGGGACTGATCCGTCAGATACAGATAACCTAACAGCATTTCAAAACTAGTTGCTTGCTGATATACCTGGGCTGCGATTTTGCGGGAAGGCTTGGAGGATGCATTGCGCCCCCGCCTCACCAGATCCGCTTCAGCCGCTGTCAATAATGGCATCAAGATATCGACTAGATAGTGGGCTTGTTGTTCAGCCCGAACGCAGCTAACCACTTGTTGATGATATGACTTCAATCGCTTGGGCGGGAAAAGGTAGTGCCCCCGAACATACAATTCGTAGATGGCATCACCAATATAGGCTAGCGCCAACGGAGTAAACTGGTTGACCTCCGCTGGCGTTAGCGTGCAATGTCGTAAAGATGCAGGTAAAAAATTAGACAAGGCTTTAACGCAATAATTAAATTAATCTGAATTAATCATGATGCATTGGCGGCACTGCCATGTTTAACCTGCATCTGCGTCCAGATCGGCGATCGCCTCACCCAATGTTTTCTGAAGACGCAAGAATTTCTCCAACCGCACGACTTTGACGGTTTGCGTCACTCGCGGATTGGTCACGACTTGGACCGTTCCGCCCGCTTCTTTGGCTTTTTTTACCAGTTGGACCAGGGCACCTAATCCGGAACTATCAATAAAGTCAATCTTAGAGAGATCCAAAATAATATTTTTACTTGGCCCATCATCAATGTACTTTCCGATAGTCTTGCGAAACGTGGGTTCAGAAAAGGCATCTAACAACCCATTGAGATGAAAGATTTGGCAATTGTCCCTGACTTCGTGTGTGCCCCGTAAACTCACGGTCAGGGTAAGCGGTTCAGGAATAGCTGCCTCCTTACAATGTGTTCTATCTAACTAGGTCGATTCAGTTTAAATCAAGTCACAACCCAATATTCAGTTTTTTGATGTTTTGTAACTCAGGGTCTCTTAGTAAGCCAGGGCACAGCCATCCTTGCGGGGGTCTGAGCCACCCATAAGTACGCCTGACTTCCAGTCAATCCAAATGGCTTGCCCGCCGCCGTGGGGAGTCGGAATCGGTTGTACCTTGTGGCCCAAACTGGCCAGCCCTTGAGCCACAGCAGTCGGAATCCCATTTTCCACCTGACAGGTATTGAGGGAATGGAAGACACGGGGAAAATCCAACGCCGCCTGTACGTCCATGCCGTAATCCAGCAGATTGGTGAGCAGGTGGGCATGACCAGCGGGTTGAAATTCACCCCCCATGACTCCAAAGGGCATCACTGGGCGGGTAGGGTCAGTAGGGTCCATCAACATGCCGGGAATGATAGTGTGGAGGGGACGCTTGCGGGGGGCAATGCAGTTGAAATGGGTGGGATCTACCCGGAACCCGGCACCCCGGCTTTGGAGGATGACCCCAGTGTTAGGGGCCATCAAGCCACTGCCGAAGGGGTGAAAAATGGAGTTAATGAAGCTGATGGCGTTGCCCTCATCATCCACAACACAGAGGTAAACGGTGTCGGGATGGGTGGGGAAGATGGGGGGCGGAACGTCGTTCATGGCGCGATTGCCCCGGATATGTTGCCGTAACCGTTGTCCGTGGTTCAGGGAAATCAACTCCTCCACGGGCAGTTGAGCAAAGGCGGGATCGGCCACATAGCGATCGCGCTCCAAATAGGCCAACCGCGTCGCTTCACACAGCAGGTGAAACCGCTCAACTCCCAATGGGTCTAAGGCTTGCAAATCAAATCCTGACAGGATATTGAGTAAAATGAGTGCGGTAATCCCTTGGCCATTGGGGGGAATTTCCATGACCTTGTAGCCCCGATACGTCGTGGAAATCGGGGTGACATATTCGGCCTCGGTGGTGGAAAAGTCATTGAGGGTGTGGAGACCGCCCAAGTTTTGCAGAAAGGTGACGATGGATTCGGCGATCGCCCCTTGATAAAACCCCGCTCGACCGTTGGCGGCGATGATCTTGAGCGTGTTGGCTAAATCGGGTTGGGTGTGCAACGCCCCGGCTATCGGCGCTTGGCCTTTGGGCAAAAACACGCGACGACTCTCTTCACACGTTTTGAGTGCCGCCTTGGATCGCTGCCAGTCGTAGGCCACTCGCGGATACACTGGATAACCTTCTTCGGCGTAGCGAATGGCAGGCTGAAGCAGACGGTCAAATGGGGTGCGTCCGTGATCCTCTGCCAACCGAACCCAGGCATCCACGGCCCCAGGAACACTAACGGCATGGGCGCTGTGGCGATCGATTTGTGTGATGCCCCGGTCCAGAAACCACTGCACGTCTGCCGCCGCAGGTGCTCTCCCCGATCCATTGAGGGCAATCACTTCCCCAGTTCCGGCTGGGGCATAGAGACAAAAACAATCTCCCCCGATCCCAGTGGCTTGGGGTTCCACCACGCATAATGTGGCTGAGGCGGCGATCGCCGCATCCACCGCATTCCCGCCTGCTTTCAACGTCTCAATCGCGGTGAGAGTGGCAATGGGATGAGAGGTGGCCGCAATGCCGTGGGTCCCGTAGAGGGGCGATCGCCCCGGAAGATGAAAATCACGCATAGCACTAATTGAGCGACTGAGTCCAGCAATGACAACACCGAACAGCATAAGCGGTCATGCCCCCAGGGTGAACTGTATTTTCGTGGAGCGATTTCCACAGTGACTTGTTTCCAGGGTGAGTTGTGTCCAGCGTGGGCGATGTCCCACTGACTTCAGAACTCCGGCTTCTCGAAGAAGCCGGGGTTCTAGGCTACAAACTCGTCCTTAAAGTCAGTGCCGTTGGGCTATATCCAGCATGAACAACTATGAATAAGCTCGGCCCAGTGATGAATGTAACTGAGGGCTTGGGCACCCTTTGGGCAAATACCCCGATAGCTGTTGGGACATCCACCCCGATTTCAGGAGACTTGGACATGGCATTGATCAATGAAAATTTTCAGCAATTCGACGGTTCAGGCTTTGCCCCCAACCCTAGCACTGGACAACTGGACTCGAATCTGTGGCGGATTACTGGCCTGAGTGATGGGGAGGGCGTATTTGGCAGTACCCATGATTCAGGTGATTTTGCCAGGGGCATTGAGCCAAATGGTGGCAGCAGCACGGGGGGAGTCTATGCCTTCAAGGTAGGCGATAATTTTATCCTCGGTATTCAACCTGACGAGAGCGATTTTACCCCTGGGGCCATCACCCTGAAGTTGACCAATACCACGGGGTCCACCCTGACGACGCTGAGTGTAGCCTACGACATTTTTCACAACAATAATGAAGAACGTAGCAGTAGCCTCAACTTTGCTTATTCCATCGGTGATGAGTCCAACTATCTCAATGTCAGTGATCTAGCCTTTGCGACCCTGGAAGCCTCAGATAGCCTAGAGTTTCAAAGTGTGAGTCGTGCGACGACGATTACGAATCTCAGTCTTGCTCCGGGGGCTAATCTTTACCTGCAATGGCAAAGCGATGATGTCAGTGGCAGCAACTCTCGCGACGAGATTGGGATTGATAATGTGGTGGTGGAATGTTTTTTGGCGGGGACTCGGATTTTGAGCGATCGCGGCCTTATCCCGGTGGAAGACCTGGCCATTGGGGATCTTGTACTCACATCTGAGGGCAACGCTGAACCGATTAAATGGATCGGTCGCCAAACGGTTGTGCCCCAGCGGGCCAAAAATCCGTTGCGCAGCCATCCCATTTTGATCAAAGCCGGGGCCTTGGGCGAAACTCTCCCCCACCATGATTTGTACGTTTCCCCTGACCACGCCTTACGGGTGGAGGGCTTACTGATTAACGCTGGAGCCTTAGTCAACCATCGCTCCATCCTCAAAACAACGCCAACTCAACCTTTCACCTACTATCACGTCGAACTACATCGGCACGCGCTACTGGTCGCTGAGGGCGTGGCGGCTGAAAGTTACTTGCCCCAACGAGAGGACCGTTTGGGCTATGATAACGGCGCAGAATATACTCAGCTTTATCCCAAGCACGACATTTTGGCCTACTGGCCGATGCGCTATCCCCGGGTGAGTAGCAAGCGCCAACTGCCCCGTTTTGTGAGTCAGCGTTTGTGGGCGATCGCCAACCAACTGGAGTCAACGGCCACAGCCTGTCAGCCTTAAACTTTGCATATTTTGTTTGCCATTTTTGACCGTCAACAGGTAATATCCAACCACATCTGAAGATTCGCTAGGATATTTCAAGTTTAGGGTGTGTCCAATACTAAACTTGGCACATCATAGCGATAATATGTGAGTGCCTGCATGAGGTAAGCCAAGGGACAAGGTGCCATCTCAATCATTAATGAAATTGATCCATGATTTGTTGTATCAATGCTGAGTGCCAAAAACCGCTCAATTCCGATGACGCAACTCACTGTCGGAGTTGTGGTGCCCCCTTGGTTCGCGCTTTGAGAAATCGATATCGCCCAGTGAAACTCTTGGGGCAGGGGGGATTTGGTCGGACTTATCTAGCCCAGGACCAGGACCGTCTCAACAGCAAGTGTGTGATCAAGCAATTTGCCCCCCAAGTTCGCAGTGCCCATGCTAGGGCCAAGGCGGTCAGTTTGTTTAACCAAGAGGCGGTCCGATTACATGAACTAGGGGAACATCCCCAAATTCCAGCTCTGTTGGCTTATTTTGAGGAGGATAGTTATCTCTATCTGGTCCAGCAGTATATTGAAGGGCCAAGTTTAGCTCAGGAACTGAACCGCCATGGGCCGTTGAATGAGAGCCGGCTGCGCCAATTCCTGGTAGATCTGCTACCTGTGTTGCAATTTGTGCATCGCAACCAGGTGATTCACCGGGATATTACGCCCATGAATATCCTTCGACGGGCGATTGATGGTCGGGTGGTGTTGATTGATTTTGGGGTGGCGAAGCAACTGAATATGCAACTTCCGGCCCAGCCAGGAACCCGCATCGGCACGGAAGGCTATTCGCCGATTGAACAGTTTCGGGGCGGACGAGCCTATCCTGCCAGCGATCTGTATAGCCTGGGCGCAACCTGTTTGCATTTGCTCACCAATACCCGTCCAGATTTTCTCTATGATCCTTTGAGGGGAGAGTGGATGTGGCAGGAAAGTTTGCGTGAGCAGCAGCGTCCCATTAGTGCAGGGTTGACGGCAATCTTGAATAAAATGGTGCAGGACATGGTGAGCGATCGCTACCAGTCAGCCTTAGAAGTCTTGACCGTCCTCAACGACTTGCAACCCGTTTCATCGGTTTCAGTGTCGTCGGCCATCACCATTGTTGATGCTCCCGGAACGTCCCAAAGTCCAGCGTCCACCTCTGCCCCTCCAGTCTCCCCCCCGCCTCAGTCACCCGAAAGGGCAGCACCCGCCCCCGCTCCTCATCCTGCTGGTGCGGGACCAAGAGCGACTCCCGCTGCCCAATTAAATCCTCCTGCGGGATCTGGGGCTTCAGCCTTCCCACCTGTGACGGGTGGAGCGCAAACGCCTCCTCCCAGGCCGGAGCGATCGCCCCAGCCCGGTGCCAAGAAGACCAGTCCGCCCCAGCCCCCGGTGGGATATCGCCGCTCTCGTCCTCCCTCTGGTCCCCCCCGTCCCCCCCAAGTCGTGCGACCAGATGACGCAATCCCAAATCAGCCTCCTCACTCCCCCGCCTGGCGCTGCGAATGTTTGTATACCATTTCAGCCCATTCATCCTGGGTCACGGGGATTAGCCTCAGTCCAGACTCTAGCTTGTTTGCCACCAGTGGTTTGGATAATCAAGCAAAACTTTGGGATTTCAAGACAGGGCGATTGCATCGTGTCCTCCTGGGTCATACTCGAGGAGTCCACGCGGTGTCTTATTCGCCCACACGAGGCGGGGTGTAGAGTGGCAGCTCTGACTCGACGGTGAAGGTGTGGAAATAGGAAAAGGGTACGCTCCACCAGACCTGG
>JBFRWC010000108.1:0-21013 GCA_051439365.1 Leptolyngbyaceae cyanobacterium | reverse complement strand
TGGTCAACTGGTTAATTGATCTATTCTGTCAAGTACAGTTGATACTAAATAGCTGCGATTACCCTGGATAAAGCCCAAAGGGCATACCAGAAAAGCGACAGCGAAACCGGGCGAAACTTCCGCTGGTGTTGGGCTGGTTGACTGACAAAAGTTGGGGCTTGGGCGCGGAAACCACTCCCCTACAAGAGATTGGGACAATGTAGTCAGGTCTCCTGACCCAAAGCAGGGACTAACGTTACCTCCATCCAACCTACGAAATGATCTTTTATCAGTCCATTCAGGTTGGACAATTGGGAGACTCGGACAATGTTTCTAATTAATACTAATTAATTAGTATTAATACCAATTAATACTAATTAATACTAATTAATATAGTTTGGTCTCCCGTTCAAGTGCCTGTTCAATTTCCGAGCTGCAATAGGAAGCGTTAAGGGACTTGTAGCTAAATCATCATCTCAAAAACTCGGTATCTCAAAAACTCGGTATCTCAAAAACTCGGTTTTGACTTTCTCAACCGTCTAGCGTAGAGAGTTGAGCGAAGTCGAAACCTGGTCTGTGGGTGTCTTATTTTCTGGCCAGTTCCTGACCCAATCCTCATCTCTAAACGTTATCTCTAAACGTTAAGTGACGATTAAGACTACCCTAATTCCCCAAGCCCCAGCTTAGTATCGTCGTGTACACTAGAAGGCTGGAAGAGTAGGGGTAGGTGATTGCAGGTGAACCTGCTTATGCGGTTGACCTGAGGAAAGTCCGGGCTCCCGAAAGACCGAACTTGCTGGGTAATTCCCAGTGCGGGCGATCGTGAGGATAGTGCCACAGAAACATACCGCCGATGGGATACACGGGTTCCATGAGCATGGCTCACGGGATTTGTCGTCTACAGGTAAGGGTGCAAAGGTGCGGTAAGAGCGCACCAGCAACATTGAGAGGTGTTGGCTCGGTAAACCCCGGTTGGGAGCAAGGTCGAAGGGGCAAGGGTTGGTCTTTTTCCCGTCCCGCTGATGTGTACCGCTTGAGGCGATTGGTAACAATCGTCCCAGATAGATAATCGCCCTCTTAGTGTTTGTCAGGAATACTGAGAGAACAGAACCCGGCTTATGACCTACTCTTCCATTAAATGTGTCCCCGCTCCAATCGTGAGCGATCCGTTTCATTGTGTGTATGTGACTTATGATGCTTTCTACTCCCGGTCGCCACCGACAATTGCAGCAATTCCTGGCCAAATTAGGACTGGTTGAGGTTTCACAGGTGAATTGGGCCTTGCTGGACCGTGCCCTGACCCACTCTACTTTTTCCCAGAACCACTACGAACAATTAGAGTTTGTCGGGGATGCGGTGCTGCGGCTAGTGGCATCTGACTTTTTGTTGACGACCTATCCCCAACTGTCTGAGGGGGATCTCTCTGCAATTCGGGCGATGTTGGTGAGCGATCGCACCTTGGCTCAGATTGGCGATCGCTACAACTTGGAGCGTTATATTCTCACGGGCGCGAGTGCGAGGGGGGATAAAGTAGGCCGGGAGTCGCGGGTCGCCGCCGCATTTGAGGCATTGTTGGCAGCTCTGTATCTTAGCACCCACGACTGTAGCTTGATCCAGTGCTGGTTTGAATCCCACTTGCAGGAATTTGCGGATAATATTCGCCGTGATCCGACCTTGCAAAATTACAAGGGTGCCCTACAGCGGCTGACCCAGGGTCGCTATCACCAATTGCCAGAGTATCGCGTCACTGAAGTGGGGACGACCTATGGCGACAAAGAACGATTCCATGCAGAAGTATGGCTGCAAGGGCGGTGCTGGGGCCAAGGCAAAGGGCAATCCAAAAAAGCTGCCGAGCAAGCCGCTGCCCAAATAGCCTTTTCAGACTTACAACAGATGGGGGACGACAAAACTGTGTCTAAGGCGGCACCTCGAAACGTAGAAGCCGCTCCAGCCGCTTCACCCAAGCCTCATGTCGGCTAGCGTGGCCCTAGGAAAAGCGTAGAACTTTAGAAAATGTGATCCATGTCCAAGGGGGCAGCAAATGGGATGTTTTTAGCGTATCATTATGGGCTGCGCCAGCCTGAACCTAGGGTGATAGATCTGTGCAATTTTAAGAATCTTTTTCCATGCATAAACCCGATCCGGAACCCACCCCCAGCCTCTCCTAGGAAGGGAGTTCAACGTCGATAAAGTCTTGAAATACCTTAAAACCTTGATTGCCCCCCTTTGCAACCAGGAGACTCTAGCGACCCTCACCCTAAATCCCTCTCCAGAACGGGCGAGGGACTTTAATCCAGTTCCCCTTCTCCCAAAACGGGAGAAGGGGTTGGGGGATGAGGGCAGATCCGCCAAAACCCCTACAAGATTAGCGCTTACCATAGGTTAAGGGTAAAGTCACAGATATAGATCAGGATACGGTTAAAACTAGAGCGACCCATGCCACAATAGAGACGCAGACCTCTCCCCAATTTCTAGCCATGGCTGATCGTTCTCACTCCCGCATCCACGCCAAGCAATCCTCGTCCTCCCACAATTTGCCTTTAAATCGCTTGCCACAGCGATCGTTTGGGATACATGCAAACCCCGAAGCCCTTGCGGCTCAGGCTCAAAGGCAGAGCGATCCAAACTCAGCCCAGACCCGTCAATTCTCTGCCCGTAACATTAATATTTTGGAGTGTCTCTTGGGCCAGAACCAAACGCCTACGGTTCAGGCTCAATCTCAACCCCCTGAGGCCAAACCCCAAGCGCCACCTTATCAGCCCAGACCTTTGAGGCACGACTTCACCACCACACCGTTTATCCAACCTAAGCTGACGGTCGGGGCGGTGAATGATCCCTATGAGCAGGAAGCCGATCGCGTCGCAGCGGAAGTGGTGCAGCGGATCAATCAACCCCAGCCCTCTGAGGCTGAGGCGCAACAACAAAAAGCGGCAAGTGGAACCGTCCAGCGGCAAGACGCGCCCGAAGAAGAGGATCTGCAAATGAAACCGATTCCTTCGTTGCAGCGGGAGGGATCGCTGGAAGAGGACGAAGAAGTGCAGATGAAGCCTGTTGCGGGACTCCAGCGGCAGGAGGGCATGGAAGAGGAGGAAGAGTTGCAAATGAAACCCCTTGGCTCCATGCTTCGGCGGCAAGCGATGCCAGGAGATAAGTATGGACTGATGATGAAGCCGATGGAGTGGGTGCAGCGGGAAGCAATGGAAGAGGAGGATGAGATACAAATGAAACCCCAGATCCAGCGAGTGGGAGCAGCCGGGGGTGCAGTGTCGGATGAATTCGAGCAGGAATTGAATTCGGCCCGTGGGGGTGGGCAGGCGTTAGCACCAGAGTTGCAGGCTCAGATGGGGCAGGCGATGGGAGCGGATTTTAGTGGGGTGCGGGTGCATACGGATGGGCGATCAGATGCGCTGAACCAGGCGGTGGGGGCACGGGCGTTTACGACGGGGCAGGATTTGTTTTTTAAGCGGGGGGAGTATCAGCCGGGGAGTCGGGGTGGGCAGGAGTTGATTGCCCATGAGTTGACCCATGTGGTGCAGCAGGGCGGGCCCTCACAAGTTAACACCCAGATCCAAAAGAAGCAAGGAGATGATAAACCGGCCAAATTGCATATTCATGCGGACTTAGATGCTCCTGGCATGGGTCTCATTGATCAACTACAATCTGGCGAAGTGGGTCATGCCTGGATCTCCTTAGAATGGAAAGACCCAACCAGTGTGCCAAACACCATCGCTGCCAACCATAAGACATTTTTACAGCAAGGCGGTGTACAAGCTGACCCGATGGGATTCTGGCCTAAGATGTTCGATACCTTTGACCCCATAACCCAGCAGTGGAGTAATCTGCCTGATCAAGTGGGCTACTCTAGTAATCCCTTCAAATCTTATGTCCCAGGCCAAATGGTTCATCCTGATAATATCCATTCAGCTAAGGCAACCCAGAGCTATGACATTACGACGGATCAAGCCTCCTCAGTGATCCAATACGCCGAATCCAAGAAAAATGCCCAATATTCAGTGTTCTTCTATAACTGCACAACGTTTGCAAAAGAAGCTGCTCAAGCAGCGAATGTATCTCCACCTAAGATGGGATCTGCGGGAATTTGTTACCCTGATGCTTTGTACAAGAGCATTGTCAAAAACCAGAAGAATAATGTTGGGACAACCTCCGTTGATGATGGTTCTGGAAATATGGTGACGGTAGAGGGAGACGCACCTAAGAAAGGGTAATTTTAGTCAATCCATTTTTATGTTTATGAAGACAGATTTCTCAAGTTTTCCTTCTCCACAGTATTCCAGGATTTTGATTTTTTTTTGGTGTGGGTTACTTGTCTTGGGAACAGCTTGTACAAGAGATGGGTTAAATAACGAGATCAGTAATCATTCATTAGTTCTTGAATCAGTAGAAAATGGGCAAGTTGAAATGATCATCCATGGTGAAGTTATCTCGGTTGGGCGATTAAATATCGATAAGAGTGGCCGCAATCCAAAGTATCAAGTTTCTGTGGCGTTGAAACCATCAAAGATTGAAGGTGGCAATATCGACCTACAGCGTGATCTATTGGTCTTCAAAGCTCCAGAAAGTCAGATTTTAGAACAAATAGAAAGATTACCCAATACTGGTGAAGAAATTGGTGTTGAGAGCAGAGTATCATCAGATTCTCCCAGAACATTCCCAATTATTAAAATCTGGTTTCAATAGCGATCGCCCCACCCAACCGACTTGCTTCAGTTTGTCCTGAATGGGCACTGGTGGTAAATACCCTCATACCACTGCTGTTGGCTCACAACCGTAATCGCTCCATAGGGCGGAAATGCGGTATATTTGTGGCTGCGGTCAAACCGGACATGCATCCACGGCACCCCATGCCCGTGGGTATTGCACCAGACAATGTCTTTTTGCTGAATCGCTTGGTTCACCATCATTCCCACCTGTAACCATAGCCGATCTGTAAGAATTTCCGGAGCATGGCGACAAAAAGCGCGAATGTGACCATAATCTCCCGTGGCTGGTGGCACCACCAATTGAGCGTCACCCGATAAATTTGGAAAAACGGCGATCGCTTCATCAGAGGTCAGTCGTTGCAGATATCTTTGGAACGCCATCGCATTCGTAGGCGGAAAAGACGACGGCACCGCCACCGCAAAGAAAGGATGGTCGATAAATTCTGGATGAATGGGCACAGGCTTCCACATAAAGTCGGAGGGAATCTCAGCCCAAGCCTGGTTCCAGCGCGATCGCACCGCCGCCGATGCCACCAACCCCTGAGCGACATCCACCCAAGACAGCACCCGGCCATCTGGCTGATGAAACCGCACCACCCAACCCTTCCGATCACGGATCGGCCAAGGGATGACTTCAGGCGCGATCGCCCCATCCCCATCCGAGTGGGAATTGAATTGTTGGGATTGCTTAAGCATTGGTTCTCCGTTCTCCTCGTAAAATTGCAGACAGATTCACAAAGGGCGACACACGGCCAAAGGAATACAGGTAAAGGATATAGACCCATGAGCGAACACGGCGATACCATTTTTGGCAAAATCATTCGCAAGGAAATTCCGGCGGATATTGTCTATGAGGATGATTTGGCTCTAGCTTTTCGAGACATCTCCCCTCAAGCTCCGGTGCATATTCTCGTGATTCCGAAAAAGCCCATTCCCATGTTGGCAGATGCTTCTGATGGCGATCAGACTCTTTTGGGTCACTTGCTGCTGACCGCTAAAACGATCGCCGCCCAGGAAGGACTGACCGATGGCTATCGGGTGGTGATCAACACAGGGGAAGAAGGAGGCCAAACGGTCTTCCATCTCCATTTGCATATTTTGGGAGGGCGATCGCTCCAGTGGCCTCCTGGCTGATGGGAATGCTTGTGCCAGCGGATGGTAATGTTAAGCTATATAAAGCTGTATTCTGGATCCACACCATGACTGAACCGACCCTATCTACTGAGTCTAAGCCAGACTCCATCGCATCTGCGACATTAGAGCAACCCGCCGTGGTTCCTGAATCTGGCTCATCAGAGGTCACAGAACCTGCGCCCAGCTACGTGAAACTAGCCATGCGCAACATGGTGCGAAAGGGCAGCAAGTCCCTCTTCCACTTTTTTCTCACCACTACCGGATTAATTGGTCTATTCGTGGGTTTGGCTTATCTCACCCGCTAGCCTTCAGCAATCAGGGGGATGATGGTCAATGGGACAAGGCTGCAATGGAGTAAATATTCAGGTTGAGGTTGATTTTCAGTGCAACCCTCAGATCCAGGAAACCAGAGAACGAGGTAGGGCGTTTGATCTATCGGTGCTCCCGTCCCCCGAACAGTGGCAAGATTGGCTCCAGTGTTGGCTGTTGGCATTGCAACCAAGCTCGTCGCCAATCAACGCCTACGAGGTGAGTCTGTATCTGACCACTGATGCAGAGATACACCACCTCAACGCCGACTACCGCCAAGTCGATCGTCCCACCGATGTGCTAGCCTTTGCCATGATGGAAGGCGATCGCCCCCCTGACGAACTGCTAGCAACCCAGCCAATACCCTTGGGCGATATCGTGATCTCGGTGGAAACGGCCCAGAAACAGGCGATCGCCACCCAACACTCCCTCACTCAAGAGTTAGTCTGGTTAGCGACCCACGGCTTGTTACACCTCCTTGGCTGGGATCATCCCGATGAAGTCCAACTCCAGCGAATGTTAGATCAGCAAAAAGTCCTACTACAGATGATCCGGTTGCATGAAGTGTCCGAAGAACAGGGTGATTTCCCCCAAATGTTGAGATGATTTCCGAAATAGGCGGAAAATCCATGGTAACGTTTAGTAATGTGTCGTTTGCTTGACTTTAAGATATGCCTCAACCTTATTCCACTAAGCCAACTGCGCCGCTCCAATCGTCCCCTTCTGTTACCGAGGAGGTTGATGTCCTTAGTCGAGCCTTTTCGCTAAAAGTTGCGACCAACTTACTATTAAGTTTCCGATATGCATGGCAGGGAGTGACCTACTCCTTTCATACCCAACGAAACTTCCGGATTCATGTATTTGTTGGCAGTACAGCGATCGCGTTTTCCTTTTTCTTACAGCTAACTTCAGTGGAAGTCGCAGTTTTGGGGTTAACCATTGGAGCGGTCCTCGCGATGGAATTGCTCAATACCGCCCTAGAGTCTGTGGTTGACTTGACTGTCAAGCAGACTTACCACGAACTCGCCAAAATTGCCAAGGACTGCGCTGCCGCTGCTGTCCTGATCTCTGCCCTGGTTTCGATATTTGTCGCCAGCGTCCTCTTCATCCCCCACATTCTCTACCTCCTCTCCCCCTAGAATTGCCTTGGCCCTATCCATGTCCCACGACTCACACCCCACCCACTCACCATCCACCCCCCATTTTATGCTCCTCGTCATTGACAACTACGACAGCTTTACTTATAACCTCGTTCAGTATTTGGGTGAATTAGGTCAACAGTTTCCCGTCGCGACCGATATTCAGGTCTACCGCAATGATCAGATCACGATCGATGACATTAAGCCGTTACAGCCTGATGGGATTGTGATTTCTCCTGGACCAGGGCGACCCGATGATGCGGGGATTTCCCTGGCCCTGATCCAAGCATTGGGGCCAACCACGCCGATCTTAGGAGTTTGTTTGGGGCATCAGTGCATCGGTCAGGTGTTTGGCGGCACCATCACCTCAGCGCCCAACCTTATGCATGGGAAAACCTCCCCCATTCACCACAACCATGACGGAGTGTTCCAATCTTTAGACCAGCCCTTTACAGCTACCCGATACCACAGCTTAGTCATTGACCCCGACACCTGCCCAGCGGTGTTGCAAGTGACCGCTTGGGTAGAGGATGGCACGATTATGGGAGTCCAGCATCGCGACTATCCCCACATCCAAGGCGTGCAGTTCCATCCGGAAAGTATTTTAACCACATCAGGGAAGGTACTCCTTGCCAACTTCTTGACCTCGGTGCAATCGCCTCCTATTCCTGCAGGTCGGTAAAATTTCACCTGCGACGTTCCATCCCTCCTCTTAAGATTCATGAATTCTGACCCATTGCCACCCAAGGATGAAGCTGTTACCCCCACGGAATCTGAGGTGGAGCAGTTGCGGGGCGACATTCAAGCAGAGTTCATGGAGATGCGGGACGAGCTAGACAATGAGGATATGCGACGGCTGACCTTGTTTGTGTATCTGATTCCCGTGATTGGCTTTATCCCTTCAGTGTGGACCCTGTATCGCCGATTGGGTGATCGCCCTCAACGATCCGTCAGTCGCCTCTCTGTTACCCTAGGAATGGGTTGGCTCCTGGGCTATCTGTTGCTTAACTTGGGAGCGAATACCTCCCCCAATCTGACCCTACCCTTACTCCTAGTAAGCAGCCTCCTCACCTCTGGCTACTTCCTCACCAATCTTTGGTTAATGGTCCAGCTTTTCCGGCGGAAACGATTATGGCTTCCCGGTCTCAGTCGTCTCAGCGATCGCCTTCCCTAACGTCTGTGCATTCCATAAGCGGTAACCCTGTGATGCTCAGCGCGTTCGCTGGCGCGAATGGCAAGCCCAGATTATAAAGCTACACAACACAACCACCCTGAAGACAGCGATCGCTGTTACCATGCAGGGCGTGTAGCATATCGCATCCGAGTCCGTAGCGATCGCCAATCGTCTTGTAGATATGTTCTAGTCCTCGTATCTATCTTTTCCTCCAGGTATCCTATGACGACCTCCACCCGCAAATCATTTCGATGGCTCTGGATCACTCTTGGCTTGACCGGGGTGGCGATTACTTCTGCGGCGGCGGGTGCCTTATTGGCTGTAGGACTAGCTAGCACACCTTTACTACAAAGCCAGCTCACTCCAGAGGAAGCGGAAGTCTTTTCCCAGGAAGAGCCGATTTCAAGTGGGGTGAGCCTCCGGTTGCCCAAACTGACTCGCCCGGTGAATATTTTGGTCTTGGGCATTAAAGTTTTGACCTCTGACCTATCGAATCCTCCCGCAGACCGTGAGGATCTTGGTTATCATGCCCTAGTGAATTCGTTTGAAGGGCTATCCGACACCATGCTGTTGCTGCGGTTTGAGCCGGACCGCCAGCAGTTGACGGTGTTGTCCATTCCCCGCGACACTCGCACCAGGGTGGACGGGTTGGGGGTGACAAAGCTGAATGAGGCCAATCGCATCGGCGGTCCAGCGGCTTCGGCGATCGCCATCGGTGACTTATTGGGTGGGGTAGATATTGATCGTTATCTTCGCATCAATGTTCAGGGAGTGGAAAAGTTGATTGATGCCCTGGGCGGGGTGACGGTCTATGTTCCCCAAGATATGGAGTATCAGGATGATAGTCAGCATCTCTACATCAACCTGAAGCAAGGGGAGCAATCTCTGGATGGTGCAGGGGCCATGCAGTTTCTCCGGTTCCGCTATGATGCTTTGGGGGACATTGGTCGGGTGCAGCGGCAGCAGACGATGATGCGAGCACTCCAAGAGCAAGCGTTGAGCCCCAGTACCATTGGCCAATTACCCCAAATCCTCTCGGTGATTCAGTCCCACGTTGATACAAACCTGAGCGTGGAGGAACTGTTGGCACTTGTGGGTTTTGCGGCCAATGTGGAGCGATCCCAAGTACAAATGCTAATGTTACCCGGAGACTTTAGCCGCCCGGATGATTATGCCCTGAGCTATTGGCTCCCCGATGCCGACGGCATTCAAACCCTGATGGCCGACTATTTTGACCAATCGGATTCAGACAGGAGCGATCCGGCTGATCGGCAATTACCCAATACTCGTTTTCTCCGCATTGCTATCCAAAACAGCACTGATCATTCTGACGCAGTAAGTGCCTTGCGACAATACTTATCTGCTGCGGATTATCGCAATGTGTACCAGGGCCAAGCATGGGAGGAACCCCTGGAAGAAACCCGTATTATTGCCCAGAAGGGCGATCGCCTCAGTGCCACGCTCTTGCAACAACAGTTAGGGTTTGGCGAAGTGAGAACCGATAGCACCGGGGTACTCGATTCCGATATTACGATTCAACTGGGGCAAGACTGGACACTGCTAGGAGCAGAATAAGAGGAGCGATCGCTCTCAGGGTCGAGCCGCGACGTTGGGATAGTCTTTTCGGAAATCGGAAAGTTGTCCAACTTTATTGGGGATGAGCGCACAGTGCCCATCCCCAATAAAAAATGTCCGTTCTTATTTTGGTTTATGCTTTGCTTACAAAACCTAGGCTTTATATAAGTTTCAGTAAAGACACTGCCACTTCTCTGTAAATCTCCTGATACGCCTAAAATTCTTCTGTGTAGTGAATTAAGGAAATACACGGAGGTTTTTATTGTGCATTGATTAAGTGTGTATGACCTAGGGGCATCAACCGAGACTCTAAAACATTAAATTGTCAATAATTAGTCAGTCAGTCTGCTCTGGGCAAGTCAATCTGCTTAGGGTTATTGACCATCAATTGTTGTGCTAATTCTTAGCGATTATCGACGCGATTATCGACGCGATTATCGATTCTTGTAGTCACAGTTTTTTTGGTTGGAATCATCCTGTAGCCAGAGTAGGCTAAAACTATTTTAGTTTGCGTATTTTGGTGACTGAACCCCGCCGCTGGCGGGGTTCAGCCACACAAATTAAATGGCAATCAGCTTATTAGGTACAGGTATAGGAGGTACTTGGCTTCCTGAATTCCGATTTTTGACTGTATTTAAATCACTTAGTTCACACCTTATAACGAGAGACGATCATGGCAACCTTTTCTTTTGAGGCTGAAGATTTTACCCTCCTGACCCCTGAAGCGGCTAGGGATTTGGCTCCATCAGTGGGCTTAGAGAGTAGTGTTCCCTTTGTCCAATATCAGCCTGATAAGGATGGGACGCTGATTGAAATTCCGTTTGGTGACAGTAGCAGCGGTGACAGGGCGATCGCCACGACAACCTTTCCCACTGATTTGGATAACACTGATCCAGATAATGCGGGTATTTTACCAGGTCTTTACACCGCCACTGTTCGTTATATTGATGAGAAAAATGCTGAATCTAGAGCCACACTGATTGTGGGAGAAAATGATCCCCAATCCTGGACCTTTAACCGTAATACGACGACGAATCGAAGAGCAAAAACAGAAAATTTTGGTAATAACCCATTTGTGATCCGTCAGGGAGACACCATCACTTTGATCGGCCAACGGGATGATAATGGCCCTGATGAAGATGGTCCTGATGGGGATGAACTGGCCCGGATTGATGGTATCGACTTTACCGAAGTGGTTTCCGGAGAGTTGAACTTTGAAGTCGCTAGCAATACTGTTTCCGAATCCGCAACAGATAACAACACTGATGACAACACCGTTGAAGTCACAATCACACGCTCAAGAGCAGATGTGGGAACAACCCGTGCCAACTTGATATTAGGGGGGACAGCTACAAATGGCAATGAGGGTGATTACACTCTTTCCGCGACCGAGGTGATCTTGGAAGAGGGGCTCTCAGAAAAAACCATTACGATTACCCTTACTGATGATGAGGTTGAGGAAGGGAATGAAACCTTGACCTTGACCTTAGCGGCGATCGCCAACGAAAGTGTCATTGGTGAACAAGATACCTTCACCCTTACCATCGAGGATGACGATACCTCCGAGGATGACGATGAATCCTCAGTTATCGAGCCTCCCACCAATGAGATTCCCATCAATGAGCCTCCGATCAACGACACGCCTATCCTGGAATCTAACCTGACTCCCGGCACCTCGGACGAAACATCTACCCCAATCCCCAGTCCCACGTCTGATAGCCCGGATGAGACCCATGAGACTCCCACACCCACATCCAGTCCCACCCAAGTTCCCATCGATGAGCCACCTGTCCCAACGTCCAACCCTGAACCCGATTCCACCTCTGCCCCCAATTCTACAGATGATTCCTCCGTCCAGACTCCTAGCCCCACGGCAGAACTCACTGGAAATACAGACGATCCCCCTACAATCGTTGCTGGGGAAACCACTGAGGAACCCGTAGAGACCGATGGTGATGCGATCGCCGGTCCAACTCAACGAGCGGATATCCTCAATGGGACTGATGAAGTGGATGTCATCAATGCGCTCAGAGGCAATGATGTGGTGGTGACAGGCCAAGGCGATGACCAGGTTTGGGGCAAACGCGGTCGAGACTTTATTGATGTCGGCAACAGCAATGACCGAGTAATGGGTGGTAGGCACCGCGATGTCATTAATGCCGGAGATGGGGATGATTTTGTCAATGGTGGTCGAGGAGGAGATGAGATCCGTGGTGGTGCCGGGAACGACACCCTCCTGGGTGGCCGAGGCCGGGATAGTCTCTTTGGTGATGCTGGAGACGATACGTTGAATGGAGGTCGGGCACGAGATCAGCTCAATGGCGGTGGCGGTGACGATATCCTTGACGGTGGTGCAGGCAGCGATACACTCACGGGCGGTACTGGATCTGATATCTTTGTGCTGTCCCTGAGAATTGGCCGCGACACGATCACGGACTTTGATCCGAATGACGATCGCCTCCAACTCAAGAATGGCCTCACATTCGCCGACCTCGATATCCAAGCGCTTGGGGCTGACACCACCATTAGCACCTCAACTGGACAACCCTTAGCACACATAGAGAATGTAGATGCCAGCTTGATCACTAAGCCCGTATTTGTCTAGAGTTGGCTGCAGTCTGGGATAGATGCGTCTGATCAAGACGGTGCTGCAACCTTTACGATTTGAGGAAGAATATCCCTTGGTTTTACAACAAGCTAGGGGACTTCTGGCATAGGGGGCTAGAGTCGGATGTTACAGTAGGCCATGTATCTTGTTGTTACGAGGACGGTGCCCATGCCTTCTGCTCCTGATCCCACTTTGGCTGCATTGCAGCGTTTAATTGATGTGGTGGCCCAGTTGCGATCGCCCGATGGAGGCTGCCCCTGGGATTTGGCCCAAACCCCAGAAAGTTTGATGCCTTACGTGATTGAGGAAGCCTACGAAGTCGTGGATGCCATTCGCCACGGTGATTCTGCTGAAATTGCCGATGAACTGGGAGACTTACTGTTGCAAGTGGTCCTTCAGGCCCAAGTCGCTCAAGATATGAACCGCTTTACCCTCAAAGAGGTGGCAGAGGCGATCGCCACTAAGCTCATTCGTCGCCATCCTCACGTATTCGGTGAGACCGATGTCGCCGATGTGGAAACAGTGCGCCACAACTGGGAAGCCATTAAAGCTGAAGAAGAAGGAAATCCAGAGGCATTGACCCCTAAATTACGAAAATATGCGCGATCGCTCCCGCCCCTGCTGGCCTCTGGCAAAATCTCCCAAAAAGCGGCAAAGGCGGGGTTTGAGTGGGATAACGTAGACGGCGTGTGGGATAAGTTTCATGAGGAACTGGACGAATTTCACCACGCGATTCAACATGAATCCAAAGCGCGCCAACAGTCGGAGCTGGGGGATTTGCTGTTCACCCTGGTGAATATTGCTCGCTGGTATGACATCGACCCATCAGAAGCGCTGCAATCCACTAATACCCGCTTTATCAATCGGTTTGCCCAAGTGGAGGAGGCGATCGCCCAACACAGCGATCGAGCCATGCCCAGTTACTCCATTGAGGAGCTAGAACGACTTTGGCAAGCAGCGAAAGCGAAACTTGACCAGCCAGAATCGTAACCATGTTTCCCTAAGTTCAGTCATCTGATAGGATGAGAACATCCTAACTATTTCTATCCAGAATGGATCACAACCGTGCTGAGTATGATGCCCCGTGGAAAGAGTTTATCGATTGGTTGATTGACCTCCCCGAACCGTTGGAAACCATTTTTCAACAGGAACTAGCACAATTTGAGGAAGAAAGAACCATGCGCTATATTTCAACCATTGAACAACAAGGGATCGAGCAAGGTCTTGAGCAGGGTCTTGAGCAGGGGGAGCGATCGCTCATTCTCCGGCAACTGAGGCGTTGTGTCGGTGAACTGTCAGAGTTTTCCATCACGCCAATTAATCAATTGTCAGCTTGCTCTGTGGAAGAATTTATCAACTGTAGAAAAGGGGAAGTACCGAAAAGGAGAAGTACTGAAAAGGAGTAATGATATGAAAATAATTCCAATCTATGCCGCCCTCTTAGGGGTCATGTTATTTATCCTCAGTATCCGTATTATCAGCCTGAGGCGTTCCTTAAAAATTGGCATTGGTGACGATGGCAACCCCACAATACTCCGCGCCATACGTGTTCACTCAAACTTTGTGGAATACGTCCCTCTTTGTCTCGTATTACTCGGATTTGCAGAGTTTCAAGGCACCGTCCCCATCGCGCTGCATGTTTTAGGCACAACGCTGGTACTTGGTAGAATCTTGCACGCATACGGTGTGAGTCAGACCAAAGAAAATCTCCGATTTCGAGTCTCTGGCATGGCGCTGACATTTACCTGCCTGCTGTCCAGTTGCCTTGTACTAGCCATTAATCTTTTTACCCAATAAACGGCTGGGCATGACCGGTAATGACCCGATAATCTGATTGCAAGGGCCACTCCACCTCATACAAATGGGGAATGGAGTCATCTAAGAGATCTGCATCAGTATGGCCAGTATCCGTAGTCATGTCATGGGTGATGGCAAGATCAGGTTGTCCTGTGGCTGATGTCTGGGACTCTGAGCCAGCAGGGACAGATGTAACCATTGACTCCGAACGGTTTGGATCAGTGATTTCACCAGAACTTATCTCCTCAATCGCAGCATTAGTGCAAGCAATCGTTAGAGCAGTAAATCCTAAACCCAAAACATTGGCAATTCGTTTATGGCACATCATCACTATACTCCAATCAAAGTTCCACGTTCCTGTCTGTAACTCTTACAAGTCTGTAACTCTTACAAGTCCGTAACTCTTGCAAGTCTGCATATGGTGTTGCTGCCTACAAAGGTTTGAGGCCAAATTTCGACAAGCCCCAGATCTGCGATTATTTGGAGTAAGTCCTCGCCTGATGTACCCCTGCCTCGCTCCCCCGTCGATTTGCTCTGAGATTCCGCTACACTCAAGTTTATGACTAAGGAGAAATGAACTGTACCGAATATGTCAACTAACCCCGCCGCCTCTGACGGCAACCCGGATATGCAAGCCACCTCCACCGCAGTGGCCAACCTTTACAACACCTATCCCTTTCCCCCAGAAGCCATTTTGGACGAGCCACCACCGGGCTATAACTGGCGTTGGAACTGGCAGACCGCCTATCATTTTTGTGCTGGACGCTTACCCGATCGCCTTGATGCTCGGATTCTGGACGCGGGCTGTGGCACGGGAGTGGGCACTGAATACCTCGTTCACCTCAATCCTCAAGCGCAAGTGGTCGGCATTGACCTGAGTGAGGGGGCACTGAAGGTCGCAACAGAACGCTGTCAGCGATCGGGTGCGGATCGAGTCGAATTCCATCACCTCAGTTTGTACGATGTCGATCAGATTCCCGGCGAGTTTGACTTAATTAACTGTGTCGGGGTTCTCCACCACTTACCCGACCCCAAACGGGGCATCCAAGCCTTGAGCCGCAAACTGGCCCCTGGTGGCATCATGCACATTTTTGTCTACGCTGAGCTGGGCCGTTGGGAAATTCAACTGATGCAGGAAGCGATCGCCCTCCTCCAAGGGGACAAGCGGGGCGATTATGTTGACGGCGTGAATGTGGGCCGTCAGATTTTTGCCTCGCTGCCTGAAAATAACCGCATTCTCAAACGAGACCGCGATCGCTGGGCACTGGAAAATCACCTAGACGCTAACTTCGCCGATATGTACGTCCACCCCCAAGAAGTGGATTACAACGTTGACACCGTATTCAAGTTGATCGATGCCGCTGAAGGTCTGGAATTCCTTGGATTTTCCAACCCAACATACTGGGATTTAGAACGCCTTTTGGGTAAATCTCCGGAGATGATGGCACGGGCGCAGCAGTTGAGCGATCGCCAACGCTATCGCCTCACCGAAGTCCTGGACCCGGAAATTACCCACTACGAATTTTTTCTGGCTCGTCCCCCATTCAATTCACAAGACTGGAGTCATGACCAAGACTTGCTGAGTGCGATTCCCCAACTTAGCCCTTGTATGCAAGGATGGCCTGCTCGTCAAATCTTTAACTATGACTACAAAATTGTAAATTTGGATGAGGAAGCATGGACATTTATGACTGCTTGTGAAGCGAATCCAGGTGCAAATCAGTCGGTGCAGCAACTCCTCCAACAGAATTCCGGCTCTCAGCCATCCTCATCCGCTTGCTCCTTAGAAAAGGTGCGATCGCTCATTGACGAACAACTCATTTTACTGAGTCCAAGTTAATTTTATTTTGCTTTAATTATTGCGACCGCTGCGTGATATGATCTCCTGTGGTTCGTAGCATTCTAGCTACTGCCAGACCACTCATCTGGATTGATTTCTTAATTCTGTGAACTCACCAGACAACCACCTCAAGCCCGCTTCCTCTGGGAGCGAGACGGACCAAGTTTCTGGAGCAACGGATTCCGATCCGAACCTCCCACCCGAACCCAGCCCGTCTATGGTCGAGTATTACCAACTTCAACAGGAGTTATGGCTGACCTCGATCATTCTCATCGGCATCATTTTCCCCACCGTTTGGTTTACCTATTCCCTGAACGTTGCCCTCAACTACATTGTGGGCGCATCGATCGGAGTGGTGTATATCCGACTGCTGGGCAAAAAAGTTGAGGGCATTGGTCGGCAGAAGTCGATGATCAGCAACGTTAGGTTTGCTCTAATTATTGGAGTGCTTGTGATCGCCACTCGATTGCAAGAGTTAGAAATTCTCCCAATTTTCTTGGGATTTTTAACCTACAAGGTCGCAATTATTATTTACATGTTGCGATCGATCCTGTTGCCAGAGTCGAAGTAGATGCTCTACGTTCCAGTTTGTTCGTCCTAAGTTTTTGGGAACCACTGTAGGAACCCTCTTGGAAGACATGTTGGATTCTCTGACCGTACTTAACCCATTTCTGGTTGCCGAGCTAGAGGTTGGGTCTCACTATTATTGGAAGGTTGGTGGGTTTCTCATCCACGGGCAAGTCTTCTTGTCCTCTTGGATTGTAATCGCGATTTTGCTAACACTTTCGTTTTTAGCTAGCCGAAATGTTCAAATGGTGCCCACAGGCGTGCAAAACCTGATGGAATACCTGTTAGAATTCATTCGGGATCTAGCTGAGAAGCAGATTGGCGAAAAGGATTACCGTCCCTGGATACCTTTCGTCGGCACCCTTTTTCTGTTTATTTTCGTTAGTAATTGGACCGGGGCGCTTGCTCCATTGAAAGTCATTGCACTTCCCGAGGGAGAGTTGGCCGCACCAACTAATGACATCAATACAACCATTGCTCTTGCCCTTTTGACTTCACTTGCATATTTTTATGCCGGGTTTAGAAAGAAGGGATTAGGCTACTTCGGCAACTATGTGCATCCTGTCGCGTTTATGTTGCCATTCAAAATCATTGAGGACTTTACGAAGCCACTATCACTCAGTTTCCGTCTGTTTGGAAATATCCTGGCTGACGAGCTAGTGGTTGGTGTCATCGTTTTCTTGGTGCCACTCTTTGTTCCATTACCCTTGATGGGCCTGGGGTTGTTTACTAGTGCGATTCAAGCACTCATCTTTGCAACTCTTGCTGCGGCCTACATTGGTGAGGCAATGGAGGAGTTTGAGGAAGAACATGATTAGGGGTATGGCAGGAACTTTACCCTAGGGACGCTGTTTCTCATTGATCATTTTTCTTAGATTGCACCGTTGAATATGTTGTTGAGCGAAGGAGTCGCTACGGTGCTGTCGCTTGCTGTACAGTGCGACGTTATCGGCGCGAATCGCTCCACACACCAGATTTGGATAACCGTTCATTAGTTTTAAGGTAGGAAATCACTATGGAACCCATTGTTGCTGCTGCTTCCGTAATCGCTGCTGCACTTGCTATTGGTCTTGGTTCGATCGGTCCTGGCTTGGGTCAGGGTAATGCAGCGGGCCAAGCAGTTGAAGGGATTGCTCGTCAGCCCGAAGCAGAAGGGAAAATCCGAGGCACTCTCTTGTTGAGTTTGGCTTTCATGGAAGCCTTGACTATTTACGGCTTGGTTGTTGCCCTCGTTCTCTTGTTCGCAAATCCCTTCGCATAAGCATTACCGTTCAGAAGAGTGGGGGCAGTCTTGTCCGCCACTCTCCTCTTATCGCTAACGTTATTTGTGACTTTGTGAATTCGTTGGCGAATCGCGATTGACTCCGCTTGAAAGCACAGGCAATTGACATGATTCATTCGATTTTTATACTTGCTGCTGAGGTTTCGGAAGAGGTACTTGAAGGACCAGGCGGTTTATTCGACATTGATGCCACCCTGCCATTGATGGCACTCCAGTTTTTAGCATTGATGTGGGTTCTGAATCAGCTACTCTACAAGCCTCTCGGTGACACTATCGACAGCAGAAATGATCTCATTCGTGGCAATTTATCGGACGCTAAGGCTCGTTTAGCTAAGGCTGAAGAGGTTGCTCAGCAGTATGAGCAAGAGTTGGCTTCGACCCGTCGTCAGGCCCAGGAGATTATTGCGACAGCCCAAGCAGATGCCCAAGCTATTGCAGACCAGAAAGTGGCTGAGGCTCAGCAAGAGGCTCAGGTTAAGCGTGAACAAGCTCAAGCTGACCTCGACCAACAGAAGCAGGCTGCTATGCAAGCACTGGAGCAACAGGTTGATGGGCTTAGTCGTCAAATCATGGCTAAACTGTTAGGTTCTCAGGTGTGAGTTGGACGCATCATTGTGTTTAGGGCAGAACCATTGCAGATATAGAGATATGGAAAACTTACTGTTAGCCACTGAGGCTGCGGAGCGTGGATTTGGTTTAAATCTAGATCTGCTCGATACAAATCTAATTAATATTGCGATCATCCTCACTCTTCTAGTGGTGGTCGGTCGTCAAGTTCTCGGTGATGTTTTGTCAAGTCGCCGAGAGCAGATTGAGACTGCGATCCAAGATGCTGAGCAGCGGAAAAAGACGGCTGCTGCGTCGCTTGCGGATCAGCAGCAAAAGTTGGCCCAATCCCAGTTGGATGCTGCAAAGTTGCGCTCAGATGCTGAGGCACGGGCTGAGTCATTCCGACAGGCTATTCTAGCCAAGGCGGAGGCTGACATCGAAAAATTGCGGGCAACGGCAGAGGCCGATCTGGGTTCCCAGCAGGATCGAGTGGTGGCCGAATTGCGACAGCGGGTGGCAGAGTTGGCCTTGGCTGATGTTGAGCGTCAACTAAGCCAAGGGGTTGATGACGCAACCCAGCAGCGCTTGATTGACCGAAGTATTGCAATGTTGGGAGGATAGCCGTCATGAATAGCGCGATCGCGTCGGAAATTATCGCCCCCTACGCTCAAGCATTAATGGACACGGCCCAAGCCAATGGGTTAACCGATCAGATTGCTGAAGATCTTCACACCATCTTGGAGCTGTTAGACAGTTCGGATGATTTGAACCAGTTTCTGAGCAATCCTCTGGCCAAACCGGATGCCAAAAAGGCTGTGATTCGCCAGGTGTTGGCAGACACCGTTCAACCCTACACCCTCAACTTCCTCATGTTGCTGGTTGACAAAGGGCGAATTCTTTTTCTAGAAGGAATTTGCCAGCAATACCAAGCCTTGCTCAGACAGCTCAATCAAGTTGTTTTGGCTGAAGTGATCTCGGCTACCCCATTAAGTGGCGACCAGCAAAATGACATTCGCCGTAAGGTTGTTCAGATGACAGGTGCCCGTGAGGCTGAGCTAGAAACATCCTTGGATACGGCCCTGATGGGTGGTGTGGTGATCAAGGTTGGCTCTCAAGTCGTTGACGCGAGTCTAAGGGGTCAGCTTCGCCGCATTGGTCTACAGCTCAGCAGCGCCTCCTAAGGTGATTTCCGAGAAAAATATACCGCTGTAGGGTGCTGTATAGCCCAAAGGGCATACCAGAAAAGCGCCAGCGTAACGCACCGCAGGTTGGTAATTTTTTTACAAGAAATGGCCTAATTGTTTGAGCGCAAGCGAGTCGTTGCTGGCTAGTTTAACGGCATTACCTGCCTTCAGCATAGTTTGACGACATGGCTAACAGGGGTTGATGTTAGTGGCATCAACCGTTTTTCCCGAATCTATGGTTGCGGGCGCACTGTTTTACACTGTACTGTTCTATCCACCAGAAGAGAATCCTATGGTAAGTATCAAACCTGACGAAATTAGTAGCATTATTCAGCAGCAGATCGAGCAATACGATCAAGATGTCAAGGTTTCCAATGTGGGGACTGTGTTGCAGGTGGGTGATGGCATCGCCCGCATCTACGGTTTACAGGAAGCAATGGCTTCTGAGCTACTGGAATTTGAAGATGGCACGGTTGGCATTGCCCTGAACCTGGAAGAGGACAATGTCGGAGCCGTTTTGATGGGCAATGGTCGCAACATTCAGGAGGGGAGTTCTGTGACTTCCACGGGGCGTATTGCTCAGGTTCCCGTGGGTGAGGCCATGGTTGGCCGGGTTGTGGATGCCTTGGGTCGCCCTTTGGATGGCAAAGGTGACATTGACACCTCTGAAACTCGCTTGCTAGAGTCGATGGCTCCTGGGATCATTGCCCGGAAGTCGGTGTATGAGCCGTTGCAGACAGGGATTACCGCGATCGACTCCATGATTCCCATTGGTCGAGGCCAGCGGGAGTTGATTATTGGCGATCGCCAAACCGGAAAGACGGCGATCGCAATTGACACTATTCTGAACCAGGCCAAAGAGGACGTGATCTGTGTCTACGTTGCAGTTGGTCAGAAAGCATCGACGGTAGCTCAAGTGGTCAATGCCCTTGAAGAAAGGGGCGCATTGGACTACACGGTGATTGTTGCGGCTAACGCCAGTGACCCCGCCGCCTTACAATACTTGGCTCCCTACACGGGGGCATCCATTGCCGAGTATTTTATGTACAAGGGTAAAGCCACATTAGTGGTATACGATGACTTGTCCAAGCAGGCCCAAGCGTATCGTCAGATGTCCTTGTTGCTGCGTCGTCCACCGGGACGGGAAGCCTATCC
>JBFRWC010000107.1:0-10441 GCA_051439365.1 Leptolyngbyaceae cyanobacterium | reverse complement strand
GTGGTATCTTATGTCTTGAGTTCATCCCTCTTAACGCACTAACTTGACCCTAAGTGTCCATGAGTTCTTCTAATAAAGCTTATATTCTCAAGCTATACGTTGCAGGCAACACCCCCAATTCTATTCGGGCGCTCAGAACGCTGAATAGTATTTTGGAGCAGGAATTTCAAGGAGTCTATGCCTTGAAGGTTATCGATGTCCTCAAAAATCCTCAGCTAGCCGAAGAAGACAAGATTCTAGCCACACCGACTCTAGCCAAAATTCTGCCTCCTCCAGTGCGGAAAATCATTGGCGATCTTTCAGATCGAGAGAAGGTTCTGATTGGTCTAGATCTTCTGTATGATGAGTTACAGGATGACGGCCAACAGGATTTATGATTCCAACCTCTGTGGAATAATAGGGTCATCAATTCATTTCATCATATGTTGCTGAATATGACATGAGTCATCTCTTTATCGTCTTGTTTTCAGGCCATAAATACAGTTGATATAACGTGAGGATTATGCAAACAAGTAATGATGAGCAGGCGATAGTCGGCGAACCTTTGGAAGGGGTTCAAAAAATTAGAACCATGATTGAAGGGCTTGATGACATCAGTCATGGTGGCTTACCCATCCACCGTACTACCCTAGTCAGTGGCACATCAGGTACAGGCAAGACGTTATTCTCCGTTCAGTTTTTGTATCATGGCATCACTCAATTTAATGAACCGGGAGTCTTTGTGACCTTTGAAGAATCTCCTGTCGATATTGTCAAAAATGCCCATATCTTTGGTTGGAATCTTCAACAATTAATCGATGAGGGCAAGCTGTTTATCCTAGATGCCTCACCTGATCCAGAGGGGCAGGATGTGGTGGGAAATTTTGACCTTTCAGCCATTATCGAGCGGATTCAGTATGCCATCCGCAAGTATGGGGCTAAGCGGGTTTCGGTGGATTCGGTTACGGCCCTATTTCAGCAATATGACGCGGCCTCGATCGTGCGGCGGGAAATCTTTCGTTTGGTGGCTCGGCTAAAGCAACTGGGAGTCACAACGATTATGACCACGGAGCGGGTGGATGAATACGGCCCGGTAGCTCGGTTTGGGGTGGAAGAATTTGTTTCAGATAACGTGGTGATCGTGCGGAACGTTCTGGAAGGGGAGCGGCGGCGACGCACCTTGGAAATTTTGAAGCTACGGGGGACCACCCACATGAAGGGCGAGTATCCCTTTACCATCACCAATCAGGGCATCAATATTTTCCCGTTGGGGGCGATGCGGTTGACCCAGCGATCGTCCAATGTGCGGGTGTCGTCGGGAGTAGGTACCCTGGACGAGATGTGTGGCGGCGGCTTTTTCAAGGATTCAATTATTTTAGCGACGGGAGCGACGGGGACTGGCAAGACCCTGCTAGTGAGCAAATTTTTGCAGGATGCCTGTAACAATGGTGAACGGGCGATTTTGTTTGCCTACGAAGAATCTCGTGCCCAGTTGTCCCGTAACGCCTCCTCTTGGGGGATTGATTTTGAAGAATTGGAGCAGCGGGGATTGCTGAAAATTCTCTGTGCCTATCCGGAATCGGCGGGTCTGGAAGACCATTTACAGATTATCAAATCGGAAATTGCCGAGTTTAAGCCTGTGCGAATTGCGATCGACTCTCTCTCAGCCCTGGCACGGGGAGTGAGTAATAATGCCTTCCGCCAGTTTGTGATCGGGGTGACGGGGTTTGCCAAGCAGGAAGAGATCACTGGATTTTTCACCAACACCACGGACCAGTTTATGGGATCGCACTCGATTACTGATTCCCATATTTCCACCATTACTGACACAATTTTGATGTTGCAGTATGTGGAGATTCGCGGGGAAATGTCACGGGCGATCAATGTCTTCAAAATGCGGGGGTCGTGGCACGACAAGGGCATTCGGGAATATAGCATCAGTGAGCGGGGACCGGAGATTAAGGATTCCTTCCGCCACTTTGAACGGATTATTAGTGGATCGCCGACTCGGATCTCAGTGGATGAGAAGAGTGAGTTGTCCCGGATTGTGCGGGGGTTTCAAGATGAAGGGGGCGATGATTTGACGCTTTGAGGCTTTCGATTCGATAGCGAGAGGTGGAGCCTCGGGTTAGAACCCCGGCTTCTTTAAGAAGCCGGGGTTCTAAAGTGAGCTGATTGCAGGGCTATTGGCGCGAGTGATGGGCTTAGGGGAGGGCGATCGCGTTCACTTCATCAGCAAAGCTCTGGACTGGGAAAAAGTGAAAGGGTCCGGCAGCGGCTCCCCACACTCGCTCATCGGTTTCGGGATCGCGGCCCCGATCCAGGCTGTAGAGGATTTTGCCATCGATCTCGAATTCATTATCCAAATAGGTGGTTTTCCCTTTGTAATTGACAATGCAGGCTTTACCGGGTTGTACGGTCCCCTTAAAGCTAGTACCTGTCCACTTGACAATCATATTGCAACCCGGCATGGGTTCAATGTCATCGGGGGTGAGTTGGTCGAGGAGGGCGCGATCGCGAGCCGCCCCACAGAATTTTTCCTGCTCCTTAAGTTTGTAGTTGGTTAGCTCAATCCAGCCATCCTGAGCCACAAAATTCAGCACTCTCACCCGATAGGGCGCTTGCAGCATGTAATCGTAGGCTTGCTCCAGATACAAACTGACTCCTGGTAAAAAACCAGCCCGGATCGGACGCATACAGGGACGGATGTGAGCAAAAAAAGCTGGATATTCAAAGGCTTGGGCTTGGTTGCTAAATTCAGCAGCCATCCAACGAGTGAGGGTGGGAATGTCAGTGGAGTGAGTCATGGAGTTATCAATACATAATCGTCCGCATTGTAGGCTGGGTGTGGTCTCTCGTGTTTGGATCAACAATATTCTTTATGATTTGAGCGATGACACCATCGGAATGGGAATTGAAGGACCTGTCAAGTGCCATGCTGGGTGCGTTATGCTGGCGCTAACGGCAATATGATTAGAACACTGAAAGACTCAAACACTGAAAGACTCAAACACTGAAGCAGTGGGCGAGTTGTCATGGGGCCGAGTAACAGTCAGTGCTGATGCTAAATCCACCCAATCTATAGACATGATGCTTGATTCAAATTTTTCCCCTAATACCTTTTTGACGGAGGCAGAATCGTTCGCCGTGGATCGAGCACTCTTGTCTGCGCAGGAAAAGTTTTCGACTCGGGTTGCCCTCTATTCTCTCCGGGTCTTACAAACGATCGCCCCCGACCAGAATGACATCACGGCGATCGCCCCCGACCAGCTCTTGGACTGGCTCAGGCAACACCAATCGGAGATGCCGGAAGAATTACAGCCCGATCCATCATTTCAGCAATTTTTCAGCCAGTTAGTGCTCTCTTCCCTCAAACCCCTCGCTCAAGTTGCCACAGAAGGCAACAAATCGGTGGGGGAATTGCAACCTGCTGATGTGATTGCTTGGTTTGAGCAGCAGGCCAAGATTCGAGTGGAGCAAGGGGAATCGGCCACGTTTCTGGCGGACTCCGATGCTCCAGCCTAGACGCTTCTCAGGGAGATAACTGCAAAAGTGTCCACTTTATCCCAGGCTTGCTACCATTCCATGCCATAATCCACACCTGAAATGGTGCTGGAAGCAGGGGAAGGGGCGATCGCATGACCCAATCGATCGATGATAATCACACGAACGAGCCGATCTACAAACCAATTGATCCGCGTCAACTGAATAACCAGAGTGACCAGAGTAACCAGAGTGACCAGAATAACCAGATAGATGAGTTGAACCATCAACTTCCTTCAGCATCAGGCTTGGGTGACTGGGGCATTTTGGTGGTGTTGTGGGCGATCGCGGCTGTTATTGATCACGTCTGGCTAGCGCTGGATCATGCGCCCCCTTCCTGGGATCCCGCCGACCACATGATTGGAGCCTTAAATTATTGGTGGACCTTGCAACCACAGCACTGGTTCTCTGGCCATATTTGGGATGCTCTTTGGACCCTTTCGTCGAAATATCCACCGCTACTGTACATTTCGACAGCACCCTTTTTGGCCCTATTGGGACGGGGAGCGGATCAGGCGATCGCTGTCAACCTCTTCTATACTGCCATTTTGCTGATTTCAGTCTATGGTTTGGGCCGAGTTCTGTTTCGAGCAGAAGTGGGGCGATGGGCAGCGGGATTATGTTTGTTGTTTCCCCAGTTTTACAGCCTCCGCACAGGCTATTACATGGACTATCCCCTCACCACCCTCATTGCCGCTAGCAGCCTCATCCTGACCGGGTGGCATTTTTCTCACCTATCCACGACCCGCCCTCCACGATCCATCCCTCACCGCTTTACCGCTGTCAAACAATGGGGTCTAGCCCTGTCCTTCGGTGTCACCTTTGGGCTTGCCCTGCTGATGAAGCAAACAGCGGTCTTTTTCCTGGCCGTTCCCCTAGTCTGGGTCGGGGTTCCGTCCCTAGTGCTGGGCATTCGTCAACGCCGTTGGGCTAAATTTAGCCAGATTTTCAGTGGAGTGGCGATCGCCTTTCTGATGATTTGGCCCTGGAGCCAGACCAACTGGCTGTTTCAGATTAGCGCCGCCTTCAACTCCAATATTAAATCCGCTCGAATTGAAGGCGACCCCGCTTGGAATACCCTCGCAGGTTGGACCTACTACTGGCAACAATTGCCCCAAGCTCTCTCCTACCCCCTCCTCATTGTCGCCCTCGTCGGTCTCCTCATCGCCCTCCTCACGACTCTCATCCGCTTTCTCGCCCCCCCCAACTTCAAAACGTCCCAACACCCCAACACCCCAACGCCCCAACGTAAAACGCCTCCCTTCCTCTGGTTCCTCTTCTTCTTCCTCCCCACCTACGCCATCTGGTCCGCGATCGCCAACAAAGATAGCCGCTACATCCTCCCCTGGCTATCCTGGTGGTCGGTGCTGCTAGCCTATGGTTTACTCTCCTTTCCGCGAACGTGGTGGCGGGTGAAGTGGATCACGGTTAGCGTGGCCAGTCTTGCCATGCTGCTGAATCTGTTCCCAGTCGGGGGCGACTGGGGACGGGCGATCGCCACCACTTTAGCTCCCGGTGCTTATCAGCCGCCGTATTTGGGTGAACCGTGGCCCCAGGCGGAGATTATTGACGAAATTATCCAAACTCAGCCGTACCAAGTGGCTAATATTGGCGTGTTGCCCTCCACTCCAGAAATGAATCAGCACAACTTGACCTTAGAGGGGAATCGGCGCAACTTTCAGGTGTATGCCCGTCGCATGGGTCGAGATCGGGACTACTTGCAACGGGATCAGCGATCGCTGTCCTGGTTTTTGAGTGTGACGGCCCCTAACTTGAATCACCATGAAGAGTCCTCCCGCCAACGCCAGCGCCAGATGCGGAACGAGATGAAACAAAGTGGCCAGTTTAAGCGGCAGCGGGTGTGGGACTTGCCCGATGGTAGTCGGCTCTTGCTATTTCGGCGGCAGCAGTTGCCTGTGGAGGTCGAGCCGTTAGAAAATCCAATTACGGATGTGCTGTATGACCGCGACAAGCTGGATACGCTTTTGTCTCTCTTTGGGGCGAATCAACATCAGGCCGATTCTCAGACGGGTTCAGCGACACCTGTCGCAATTCAGCCATTAACGGTGCAGTTGGATGAGATTAAAGCCCCCAGACAAGTCCCACCGGGCCAACCCGTTCCGATTACCTATACCTGGTCTGGATCTTGGTCGGTGTTACATGATGGAGTGGTATTGCTAACTTGGCACCGACAGGGAAGTCCAGTCGGTGACCCCACACGTTGCTCGCCAGAGACTTGCTGGTTCCATGATCATGCCATTGGTTTGGGAACACTCTACCCTCAAATCATTCAGGCGAACCAGGCGATCGCCGCTCCCACGCCCCCCGATCGTGACCCACTCCAGCCCTTCACCGTCACTGAACGAACTGCCATGTTGCCCCCTGCTACTCTGAAGCCGGGACGTTACACCCTGGCAGCAACCTATATCAATCCTGTGACAGGAGAAACCTATGAGTTAGACGGACCTGCGATCGCCATCCGAATTAATCCGAGCGCCAAAGCGAAAGCAGCCCCAGAACTGGATTGGATCAGCCAATTTCGGGCAGCGGCCCAACAACTGCCCTTGGGGATTGATGCTCTCAATCAAGTCTTTGACAACTTGGGCCGGATCAATCTTTATGATCCCGTACAAGCCTATACCCAGCAAGCCGAAGTGATCCTCAAAGCCCGACTCCAGCATCAGCCTGATAATCGGGCCGACCACTATGGCTTAGTGTTAGCCCACGCCCTCCAGCGGGATGTGCAAGGCACCCTCACCGCTCTGGAAAAAACGGCTCAACTGGATGCCGACAATCCTTACGTTCATGCCCAACTCGGATTTGTGCGACTGTATGCAGGACAACCTTGGGCTGCACAAGAGGCCCTGGATCGAGCGATCGCCCTCGACCCAACGGTGCCCGAAATCCAGACCTTGAATGCAGTTGCCGCTCTGCTGCGGGGCAACCTATGGCAAGCCTGGACTCGTTTTCGGACTTGAATCGTGTTTTTGAGGCTGGAGTAACGGAATGTAGCAGAGTATTGCCTTATATTAAGTTGAAGTGGTGGAAATTAAGGATTCGTCGTAGATTGTGAGAAATTTCCATGCTGATAAAAAATCCCTCACCCAATTTGGACGAGAGATGATGGGAGTTCATTGGGAGTCCATCTTCGATCGAGAGGATTAACAGTGGACTCTAAAATGGGTCACGGCGCAAGGACAAGGCTTCAGGAACATAAACCAGTCCTACGCTGCTGAGAAAGGACTCGTAAGCTGTGATTATAGTCATAAATAGAGTAATAATCACGAAGTCTCTAAGCTTTCATTAGGGCTAGATTAGGGATTGATCCGGCCCTAGCGATCGCCACGTCTGAAGAATACAATGCCTGTGGGCTAACTCATTGCCGAGCGGCTGCGATCGTAAGAGGCGCGGGCTGCAGCGGAAGGCTTACCTTGGACATGGCTCCAGCTATCAGCCACATCACCAGGAATGCCTGCGCCTTCTAGACTGCGCTCTAGCATAGACTGTTGGCGATTTTTGATCATTTGGTGGTGGCGCATCATCAATGCTCTGGCCTGCTCTTGTGTGTTCATAATGTTCTTGCTCCAGTGTCGTGAATAAACGAATAATGTTGGTCAATAAACGGATCAACAGTTAACGGTGTGTGTGTTCTGAATCCATTTCCTAACAATTTCATAATAACAAGAGAACTGTATCAATGACTACAATTCTTTGATTTCGTTGCATCAGTTTATATTTGGTTAATAATGTTTATGGCCTCATATCCCAGACCCTGTCTCTCTATTGCTTCCTCTCCTATTTCCCAGTGTCTCGCTGGGAAGTCCGGCCTGAGCCTCTGCCTCAGTCTTGCGCGGGAGCCAGAGGCTCCAACGAGGAGACCCAGTCAAGAGACTGGGCATTAGGTCGTTGTGCAAATGGGGTAATGGGGTAATGGAGTGATGGAGTGATGGAGTAATGGAGTAATGGAGTGATGGAGTAACTAGGTTAATGGATTTACCATTGGTGTATCATCCCCAGTATGTGGCTCCGATGCCGCCCGGTCATCGGTTTCCGATGATGAAATTTCAACGACTATATGAGCTGCTGCTGGCCGATGAGGTGGCGAGTCCCGACCAGTTTCACCAGCCAGAGCGATCGCCCACTCCTTACATCGACCTGGTTCACACTCCCCAGTATCGCTACGACTACATTCATGGCACGCTCGAACCCAAAGCTCAGCGGCGCATTGGGTTGCCCTGGAGTCCTGAGTTGGCTGAGCGTACCTGTGTGGCAGTGGGAGGCACGATTCTGACGGCCACACTTGCCTTAGAACATGGCATGGCTTGCAATACAGTGGGGGGCACTCATCACGCCTTTCCCGACTATGGTTCCGGGTTCTGCATTTTTAACGATATTGCGATCGCCATCCGCACCGTCCAATCCTTGAATCTAGCCCAGACAATCTTGATTGTAGACCTAGATGTCCATCAGGGAGATGGCACGGCCCTCATTTTCCAAGATGACCCAACCGTGTTCACTTTTTCCATGCACTGTGAGAAAAATTTTCCTTTGCGCAAGCAGCAGAGTGATTTGGATGTTCCCCTAGACATGGGTCTGGAAGATGACGAGTATTTGCAAACTCTGGATCGCTACTTACCGGATCTCTTGAGTCAGGTTAACCCCGATTTGGTCTTCTATGATGCAGGAGTAGACTGCCATGTGGGCGATCGCCTCGGCAAACTAGCCCTGACCGATACGGGTATTTTCAGGCGCGACATGCAAGTGTTATCCGCTTGCATCAGGCGCGGTTATCCCGTCGCTTGTGTCATCGGCGGTGGTTATGCCAAAGATCTAGGAGCTGTCGCTTACCGTCATTCTCTCTTACATCGAGCTGCGACTATGGTGTATCGCTATCGCTCTTAATGCTCCCCTGCGAGGAACGTTTTAGGAACGTTTTAGGACTCATTGGGATGATATTGCCGATCCAGCAATCGCCCCCAGAATGGGTCGAAGGGATGGACGACCTCCACTACTTCTTCACCTAAAAACACAGGACGGCCTGAATTGGCCCACTCAAAGATGGACCCTTCCAGGTTGCTCACCGCATCCCATCCCTCCTGTTCCAAGACTTGAGCCATTTTGGCCGAGCGATAGCCCACAGAGCAATAGAGGATAATCTGCTCAGCTTGCTGTTCCTGAGCTAACTCCAGAATCGTGGTTGCACTGTTCAGGTTCACTGCGTTTTGCAGATGACTGACGGCAAATTCTTCGGGCTTGCGCACATCTACAATGAGTACTTGGGATAATCTTGTATCCTGAATGTGCCGTTCAAATTCTGAGATCGAGAGATGGTCAACGGTAGGAAACTCATCCCGAATTTGCTGCTTTAACTGCCGCCAAGAAAGAGCTTGGGTGCCGCATCCTTGGGCAATTCCTGTGAGTAGCAATACAATGGAGAGCAAAAGCGATCGCAGCCGCAAAGATACTGATGACATTGGCATGGGCAAGAACTTCCCGATGATGATAACGCGATCACATTATCTCAAGGTATGGCCGATCTGGTTGCCAAAAAGCACGAACACTATGTGATCGGTAGTCGTGCAGGTAAGACCGTTAGGGCCGCTAGTGCATCGCTCACCTCTACAACCCAGCGATCCCTACCAACTACTTTTCATAATGCGACCGTTCCACCTAACGTTGGAGTTGTGCGGCGGTCAGCAACTCTGGTTTTAGCCGATAGCTTTTGTTCCGTCTGCACCGACGCGGTGTTAGGCGACTCAGCCAGGACAACCAAACGTGACTACTTTTGAGTCACTTCGCCAAGCGCTTCTTGCAGAATTTCATCGCTGACACCATGACGCTTTAGGCTGGCAATTAATGCAGAGACGGTATCTCCCTCTAAACGTTCTAAGTCGGTTCGAAGCCCTTGCCCAATGTAGGCACGAGCTAGGGGTTGATACCCTGAAAACCCAAGTAAGGGTGCAATTCGTTTCAAGTCTTCGATCACATCTTCGGGCATCCGAATTGTGATTGTTGTCATTGGGCGGTTTCTATCTAGTCGCTTTTTTAATACATCAGTTTTCATAGTATTCACGTTCCTTGCGGGTGGCTTTACGAGCTGAAATAATACGGACATGTCATCTTCACGCTCGATGAAAACGACGTACAAGAGGTTCCAGCGTCTATCGAGACCAATAATGGCATCTCTTACTTCGTCATTGCGACTTGCATCGACAACCACTAGAAGCGGATCAAAGAATGCCTCAGCAGCTTGCTGAAACGTTACGCCATCATGTTTTTGAGGATTAATTTGCGCTTTTTCATCGTTCCAGACAAACGTAATGCCGTTGAGTACAAAATACACATCCATACTCTGCAGTGTAGGCGAACGTATTTACACTGTCAATACGAATTGATACTGGAATAGGAAATATTTGCTCTTTTAGCGCTGGATTGATGTTGAGTATCGCTACATCATGTTTCACACTAAGCATCACCCAAAGTGGCGATCGCCCCCCTCTCCCTAACAACGAGAGCGATCGCTCTCCCCCAAACAGGGATTATGGGCCAGATAATCATGGAGCCACTGACACCCTTGATTGATCAATTGTTGCAGATTAGCCGTAGCATCATCCGAGAGCAATAGCGAATCTCTAGCATCTAAGACAAACTCGATGGAGGGCTGTTCTTGCTCAAGCGGCAACCCTTGCAACATTGATTCCGATTTTTTCTGCTCATCGGTTGCTGATTCTTGCCTCAGATCCGCCAGTTGCCACCCCTTGACAATGCTGCTTTCCCCCACCGATAAGATCCGCTGCTGGGATTGCTGCCACGTAACCCCACAAATACTGCCCAGATGACCCCGGAGAGTCTGGCACAGTTGTCCGTCCCTAGTCCACACTCGCACGGTGCGATCGCTCCCAAAGGAAATCAAGTACTG
>JBFRWC010000106.1:0-2790 GCA_051439365.1 Leptolyngbyaceae cyanobacterium | reverse complement strand
GGGGGGACTAAGGGGGGTAAAGCCGAGTTTTGGACTTCAAAATGAGATGTGTGTACACCGTAGCCTTGCAAAGGGGGAGGACCGGAGTTTCCCCCCTTTGCAAGGGGGGACTAAGGGGGGTAAAGCCAAGTTTTGGGCTTTAAAGTGAGATGTGTGTACACCGTAGCAAATTGGGGGGAGCTAGAATTCGGTATGCTCCCTTCTATAATCGGGCCAGCAGCATGGAGCGAATTTCCTCGCGATCGAGGGCAACAGGGTTGTTGCGATTGCGAGTGCCGTCTAGCACTTTGTCCAGGTGAGTGGCTTGCAGACCATATTGACCCAATCGAGGAATGTTTAGTTGGTCGGTCCATTGTTCGAGTCGCTCACCGCAAGCTTGGCCATACCAATGGTCAGGTTTGCTCTGGTTCCCATTGCTCTCATTGGTGTCGCTGAGCAGTTGCCCCAACCGAATCATTTTGGCGATCGCTGGACTATCAGGTGCCCGTTGGTTGAGTGCTTGCCAGTTGACTTTGAGCGACTCAGCCACTAAGGTGCCACAGGCTACGCCGTGGGGAATCGGGAAGTACCCGCCCAACGGAGACGCTAAGCCATGGACAATCCCCAATCCCGCATTGGCAAGGGCAATCCCAGACATCAACGCCGCATAGGCCATCCCTTCCCGCACCTGAGGATCGGCTGATCCTGGACCACAGGCGGCCAGGAAATTAGCCTTAAACGCTTCGAGGCCGCTCCAAGCGATCGCGTCGGTTAGCGGGGTGGCAGTGGGCGATAAATAGGGTTCCACGAGCTGGGTAAATGCATCCAAACCGCAGGCAGCGGTGATGTCAGGAGGACAAGACACCAGCAACTCCCCATCCACCAGCACGACATCTGGAACCAGGTTGTCATGGCGCAGGGACTTTTTATAGCCTGCTGCGCCCACTTCGCTCATGACGGCATTTTTAGTCGCCTCACTCCCGGTGCCGGAAGTCGTGGGAATAGCAATGAACGGGAGCTTGACCCCACTATGGGGCAATCCTTTTCCCACGCCTTCCAAGTGATCAAAAATAGAATTGTGGTGGGGGAGCATCGCGGATAATGCCTTGCCCCCATCAACGACGCTGCCCCCGCCAATGGCGACGACGACCTCAATGCCGCGATCGCGATACCGATCACAGTTAGCATCGACCCATTGCGTAGACGGCTCACCCTGACAAACCATATGGTCAACCTGAAGCCTGGATGTCGTCAGCACGTCGAGAATACGCTCTAGGTGGCCATTGGATTGGAGCGATCGCCCTCCCGTGACCAACAGCACACGGGATTTTCCCCATTGTGAAATCAACTGGGGTAGTAAGCGAATTTTGCCAGCACCAAAATGGAGCGTGGGAACCTTTGCAAATGAAAACGGAATCATCGGCCAATCACCGATGTCATGGGAGCCAGGACCTTGTAAGGAAGCCCTTCACGGGGCTTCGCCATCCAGGGAGCAACCGTTTCCCGCCAGGTCAAGTAATGATCGGTTTTCTTGTGATCCGCCGCGCCTGTTTCCGATTGGTAAGCCTCATACAAAATAAAATGAGTGTCGTCCTTCGGATCTTGCAACACATCAAATCGCTGATTCTCTGGTTCTTGAATCGAATTTTGATGATTCAGCAGCGTTGCATCGATAAAATCTTGAATATTCTCAGGATTCACGTAAACATGAACACAAGTGACGATCATAAGCTTTCTCCCTGGATACTGAATTAATGCATCGATTGACTGAGGCAAACTCATTGCGCTGGCGGCATCACTGTTAGATTACCGGAAAGTCCCAACGTTATGGCTAATCTTTATGGCTAATCTAAGACCACATTTGCATCAGTTAACGGCGGTTGCCAGGACTCGGTTGAGCTTACCACTCTGATAGCCTTCTAAATCGAGGGTGACGTAGAGAAAGCCAAAGGATTGCAGGGTGTTGACCAAGGTTGGCAAATCCATTGAGGTGACAAAATCCTGAATTTGATCGGGCATCAGTTCAATCCGGGCGGTGTCGCCATCGGAGCGCACCCGCACGTTTTTGAGGCCCAACTGTCGTAAATACCGTTCGGCCTGTCCCACGCGCTGAAGCTTTTCTACGGTGATGGTTTCGCCGTAGGGAAAGCGGGAACTGAGACAGGGCTGGGCAGGTTTATCCCACCAGGGAAGTCCCAGTTGTCTGGAAAGTTGGCGTACTTCAACTTTCGCAATCCCGACTTCGGCTAACGGCGATCGCGCTCCCCGTTCTTTTGCTGCTTGAATTCCCGGTCTGTAGTCTTTCAAATCGTCAGCGTTGACCCCATCGACAACATAGGAGTAGCCGCGCTGAATGGCTAGGGGTTTGAGGGTGTCGTGCAGTTCGCTTTTGCAGAAATAGCAACGGTTGGCTGGGTTGGAGGTGTAATTTGGATTATCCATCTCATGAGTTTCCACCAGTTCATGGATAATGCCAATCTCCGCTGCCTGAATCCGAGCATCCTCCAACTCCTCTGGCAATAAAGAAGGGGAAACAGCAGTGACAGCCAAGGCGCGATCGCCCAAGACATCACAGGCAATTTTAGCAACCAGAGTGCTATCAATCCCTCCAGAATAGGCAATCAAAGCCCGATCCATCTGGGCAAATAAGGCTTTCAATTGCTCTAGTTTTTGTTCAAGCATTTTTTGTCAGTGGTCAGTGGTCAGTGGTCAGTGGTCAGTGGTCAGTGGTTAGTGGTGAAATAGAAACAACGGACAACTGACAAATGACAAGTGACACCGCGAAGCGGTCTAAATTGGCAAATGCAGGGT
>JBFRWC010000105.1:0-3943 GCA_051439365.1 Leptolyngbyaceae cyanobacterium | reverse complement strand
CAATATCCCTGGACTCTCCAGGGACCAGACGATTGCCATCCGGGATAATGGCTGTAATGGGAACGTGAATGCCATCGTCTAGGTAAATATTCTGGGGCTTGGTCGCGAAAGGTTGGGTTTGGACTTGCTCAACCTTTTCCTGGGGTAAGACTTGGAGATTGACGTTGTAGGTTACATCTGAAAAGGGTGATCCCCGCAGGGTGGCAAACAAAGCAAACAGGATGGGCATCTGCAACACGACCGGGAAACAACCCGCCAAGGGATTACCAAATTCCTTGTAAAGCCCTGACATGGCCTCCTGCTGTTTGGTGGGATCGTCCTTGTAACGCTCCTGCACCTCCTTCATCCGCTTCTGCATCACGGGCTGGGCCACCTTCATCCGCCGCATATTGCGAATTGAACCCGCACTCAGGGGGTAGAGCGCAAACCGAATTACTAATGTCAATGCCACAATGGCTAGCCCATAGCTCGGCACAATCCCATAGAAAAAATCTAGGATTGGCAGCATGACATTATTTGAGAGGAAACTAATACCTAAATCCATGCGATCTACGCTAATGACAACAACAGAGGATGACAAACAACCACGGGACTGCACTCATATCACTTCACCCCGTCCCTAGGATAATCTCAAAAGCTCCCAGACTCAAATTAGCGGCTGGCAGTTTCTGAAACTTCGTCTTTCACTTTGAGATGGTCGTTGATGTACTTCTCCACCTCTCTGAACTTGGGAACTGAGCGAAGTTCTAGACGACTACCATCGGTCAGAGTGACGACCATATCTCCCCATGCGCCCAATCCACGGGGAACACAAACGATCTTGGATACTTCTCTGTAGATGATGTCAGAGCGATCGCGCCCCATCCAACCGCCCGTCACCGATATGCGACGACTAGTGATACGGTAGCGCAACCAAATAGCTCGGACGATGGCTCCCACAGTCAGTGGCAGGCAAACCACCGTAAACCCTAACAGCACGTTGATAATCAAATCGCCAACGTGAGGGCCGCCCTCGTAGTGGACCTCTTCGTGAATCCCCATGACCTACCTCAAATTCTTTATCATCTCTTCCAATTCTCGCAGAAATTGCCAATAATCGCATTCGATTGCCTTCGGATGCACAGAAATAATAATTAGCCAATTCGGTGCAATCGTTGGTAAAAGGTGAAACATAGCAGCTTTGATCTGGCGCTTCATCCGATTACGAATTGTCGCCCGCTTGCTCACCTTGGTACTGATAGAAATCCCAATTCGAGTGGGGAATTCATGGCGGGAAGGCTGCTTTGCTGTTTCAGAGAGATAATCTGAGGTGGGCCTGTTCCAATTGCGAGACCCTGTGCTGGGTTGGGCTTTCCCCTGATTAGGCCGGGGGAGCACAATATGGGCTTGAGCCTGCCCACCGCTCATGTTCCTTGGCTTCGGAGAGATTTTGAGCGCTCGTAAGGTTAGATGCCGACTATTGCGACGCAAGCCTTCCCGATACACTCGGTTAAAATCCTTGCGATGCCGCAAGCGGTGTGCTTTGGGTAGCATCAATTCGTCAAGCCTCCACATGCCCACCTGTGCACAGTGCCCCTATCCTCAGGGTTAAAATCTGTAAGGCCCTTTCTTGTAAAAAAAATTACCAACCTGCGGTGCGTTACGCTGGCGCTAACAGCACCCTACAGCGGTATATTTTTTCTCGGAAATCACCTAAGCCCCTATTAATCGACAGTAATGATAAGCCCCCAGTTGCGCTCGCCAGCACTAAACAGCTAACCGAGCACGCCCTTTCCGTCGTCTTGATCGCACAACCCGACGACCTAGGTAAGTGCGCATTCGCACCCGAAACCCAGATACCCGTTTCCGCTTGCGCGATGTTCCTCCCAACGTTCGCTTAGTCATGCCGAACCAACCCTTCCGAAAAACAACAGCTTACGATTATATCATGCTTTCTCTTAAATTCGATTTAACAGAAATGGGGACGGTCGTTGTTCGACCGCCCCCTCACCCTCGTTTCGAATTGGAGAATGCACCTTAGCTTAGAGTCTGCCATCCGGAATGCCCAGGATGGGCAGCGATCGCCTAAGTCACAGGATTGAGCTTACAAATCAGCTTGTCGCTGTTGGGTTTTTCGCTGACCGGGGTGGGGTTGGTCAACTCAATGGACCGGGGTGCGACTTGCCAAATAGTATCGCAGTAATCCTGAATGGAGCGATCGGAGGAAAATTTACCCGTACGCGCAGAGTTGTAAATGGACATTCGGGTCCAGCGATCGCGATCCTGATAGGTTTGCCCCACAAGCTTTTGACAATCAATGTAGGATTGATAGTCTGCGAGGAGCATATATGGATCATCGTGCAATAGCTTATTTAGTAACGGTTGGAACAAGTCCACGTCCCCTTGGGAGAAGTAACCGGACTGAATTAAATCGATCGCCTCTTTCAATTGGGGATTGTTCTGGTAATAGCCGTAGGGATCGTAGCCTTCTTGCTTCAGCGCCACCACCTCTGGGGCCGTCAATCCAAACAGGAAGAAGTTGTCCGGCCCCGCATCCTGGCGAATTTCCACGTTGGCTCCGTCTAGGGTTCCGATGGTGAGGGCACCGTTCATGGCAAACTTCATGTTGCCTGTACCAGAGGCTTCTTTACCCGCAGTGGAAATCTGCTCCGAGAGATCAGCCGCTGGGTAAATCCGCTGGCTATTGGTGACGTTGTAGTTGGGGAAAAAGACGACACGGAGGCGATCGCGCATTTGGGGATCACGGTTGATCATCTCGCCAACGGAGTTAATCAGCTTAATCATCAGCTTCGCCATCGCATAACCGGGAGCCGCCTTGCCGCCAAAGATGAAAGTACGGGGCGTACAATCCTCATTGGGGTGGTGCTTCAGGTACGCATAGAGGCTGACAATGTGCAGCACATTCAAGTGTTGTCGCTTGTATTCATGAATCCGCTTGACATGGACATCAAATAACGAGTCGGGATTCACCGTAATCCCCATCTGCTGCTGAATCCGATGAGCCAGGTCGCACTTGACCGCCTGTTTCACCTGCCGCCATTCGGCCCGAAAACTGCCGTCGTCTACCAAGTTCTCCAGTTGCTTCAAGTCGTCCAACTGCTTGATCCAGCGATCGCCAATGTTGCGGGTAATCAGATTACTCAGACGGGGATTGCTCAATACCATCCATCGTCGCGGTGTCACTCCGTTAGTGACATTGCAGAACTTTTCGGGGAAAAACTCGTAGAAATCAGCCAGTACTGTCTCTTTCAACAGCTCACTGTGTAACTCAGCTACACCATTAATCTGATGACTGCCCACACAAGCCAGGTTGGCCATGCGAATATGGCGATCGCCACTTTCATCAATCAGCGACATCCGCTGGACCTTGGCATCATCATCGGGATAGGCCATCCGCACCAAATGCAAGAAACGATTGTTAATCTCGTAAATGATTTCCAGGTGCCGGGGCAGTAAATCCCCAAACAAATCCAAGGCCCATTTTTCTAACGCTTCTGGCATCAAGGTGTGGTTAGTATAGGCAAAACTCTTCTGGGTAATTTCCCATGCCTGATCCCAGGTCACGCCCCGCTCATCAATCAGCAATCGCATCAGTTCGGCCACAGCGATCGCGGGATGGGTATCGTTAAGCTGGATGGCAAATTTCTCGTGGAACTGCTCGATGGCCAGCCCCTGCCCATCCAAAATTCGCAGCATATCCTGCAACGAGCAAGACACAAAGAAAAACTGCTGCTCTAGCCGCAACTGCTTACCCGCAATGGTTTCATCGTTAGGATAAAGCACCTTGGTGACATTTTCCGACACCACCTTGTCTTCCACCGCACCGTAGTAGTTGCCCTGGTTGAAGACTTCAAAATCAAAGGACTCGATTGCCTCTGCTTTCCACAGTCGCAGCGTATTGGCTGTATTGACCTTGTAGCCCAAAATCGGCGTGTCATAAGGG
>JBFRWC010000104.1:0-6522 GCA_051439365.1 Leptolyngbyaceae cyanobacterium | reverse complement strand
ACATCGCGCTGGAACTATAAACCGATTTTCTTTTGCTTATTTTGGTGGATTAACCCCGACAGCGGCGGGTTTCAGCCACGCAAATTAAATGGCAACCAGCTTATGACAAAATAGGGAGGAATTGTGTTGAGGCCCCGGTGCCCCAAGCCCATCAGACCCAAAACCCTATCCTCTCTATCTGGACTTCCCATGCCACAACCCACTCTTTACGTTGCGATTACAAATCATGGTTTTGGACATACCACCCGATCTGCTGCTGTCATTGATGCCATTCAGCAGCAGTGCCCCGACCTCAAAGTGATTGTGGCCTCCACTGCATCCCGGTGGTTGCTCGATTCCTATATCACGGGTGCGTATGAATATCACTCCCGCGCCTTTGATATCGGCGTGATTCAGAGTGATAGCGTCACGATGGATAAACAGGCAACGCTGGAAAAACTGCAGCACATTCGTGCTCAACAAGACGCGATCGCCACCGCAGAGGCCGAATTTCTGCGCCAAAATCAGGTGAGTTTAGTGCTAGCCGACATTCCCCCCCTGGCCACAAAAATTGCCCATGCTGCCGATGTGCCCTGTTGGATGGCAGGGAATTTTGGTTGGGATTTTATCTATCGGGATTGGCAAGATGAATGGGACGGCGCATTTACTGAAATCATCCAATGGATTGAAGCGTGCTTTAGTGAGTGCGATCGCCTTTTCCGTTTGCCCTTCCATGAAGATATGACCGCCTTTCCCCACATCGAAGATATTGGTTTAACTGGGGGAGTCCCCCACTACCGTGACATGGAACTTCGCCAAGCTTTCAAGATCACCGCACCCCGCGAAAAGACCGCATTGATTACCTTTGGTGGCTTGGGATTGGATGCGGTGCCCTACGAAAGATTGCGCGATCGCCCCGACTGGCAATTCATCACCTTTGACCATCAGCCCCCCGATGATTTAACCAATTTACTCAAAGTGGGCGATCGCGCCTACCGCCCAGTGGATTTTATGCCCCTTTGTGGTCAGGTGGTCTCCAAACCTGGGTACAGCACCTTTTCGGAAGCCTGTATGGTGGGAGTACCCGTGAAAACGGTGGAGCGGCACGGATTTGCCGAAGCTCCGGTTTTGATTGAAGGGATCAAGCGCCATGCTCACCACCGGATTTTGGCCCTGGAAGAATTGTACGAGGGAAGTTGGGAGTTTTTGGATCAGCCCTGTGATCCTCCCACCTCAGAGGAGAGGTTGGCAACAGACGGGAATGGAGCGATCGCCCAAGCGGTTGCGAAATATTTTCAGACTCTTTAATCAATTTTCGTGTGCAATGCGTACGGAGGTGGGTGTCTAAGGAAAGCACACTTCGCGTGCTTTCCTTAAAACATCCTTAACCATAGCTGACGTTAGGGAGAACACGATAAAAGGATAGATTGCTATGGGAGTGGCAGTCTTTGGGACAAGATCGTACGATAGAAGACTTTTCTGAGAAGAGAGTAAAAAATTCCTACCAAACGGTATTAGAACAGATCCTTTAGTCCGCGAAGTTTGCCAAAGGTCCGGATCACGTTGGTATGACCTGTCGCCTGCTGGAGCGCAGGTTGATCCCAGCGCAGAAATGGGTTGGTTTGCTTTTCGATCCCTAGGTGACTGGGCACGGTCGCTTGGTTGGCCTGACGAGCTGTTTTCACCGATGCAAAGCGTTGCTGGAGTTGCCTATTCTCTGGGTCCACCGTCAGCGCGAACTGGAGATTTTTCAGGGTGTACTCATGGGCGCACCAGATGCGGGTATGGTCGGGGAGCGATCGCAATTTCCCCAGGGATTCCACCATCTGGGCAGGAGTCCCTTCAAACAAGCGACCACAGCCCCCAGCAAATAAGGTGTCACCACAAAATAGTTCCCCCGGTTCGTCGGGTTGGCTGGGCGGGAAATAATAGGCAATATGTGCTCTGGTGTGACCAGGGACAAAGTAAACTTGGGCGGTGCGATCGCCAAACGTGACGCGATCGCCCTCACTCAAAAACACCTGTTGTCCGGGAATACGGCCTCGATCCTCGGCTCCTGCATAGACCATCGCATTTGGAAAGCGCTGTAGTAACTGACGGTTGCCCCCCACATGATCACCGTGATGATGGGTATTCAGAACGGTCGTTAAGGTCGCGTCTTGGTCGTCCAGCCAGTGCAAGACAGGTCTGGCCTCTGCTGGGTCCACCACAGCGGCAGTATTTTGGGTCGCATCGTGCAAGACAAAGATGTAGTTGTCGGACAGGACGGGGATACGGTGAATTTGCATAGTGCCTCTGAGGTCAGTCTGTAACTTTATCAACTCTTGATGGCTACTGTAGCTTTAAATTATCAAGCCCTTAACTAAGATGGTGGAACAGCTTTCAGAATAAGTATCAAATCCTTTAATCATTTTGGGAATACTGGGAGAAATAGAGCCGATGGCGTCTGTTGCTCAGATTTTGCTATGATTTGGGCGCGTTTTATGGATAGGGAATGGTTGCCCTCAACCTACTCTTATCGGGAGTTTAGTTTTAACTTTAATCCAGTAATCCAGTTGATGACTTAGGTTCACTAACCGGGCCTATTGGCCGGGTCCATTGACCGGATTCGTCAACACCGAGCTATTGATATTGATAAACAAGGTAATCACCGTGGTACAGAATATGCAAACCGTATTGGTCACTGGGGGAGCTGGGTATATTGGTTCCCATGCAGTCTTAGCGCTGCAAAAGGCTGGTTATAATGTTGTTATCCTTGACAATTTGGTTTATGGTCATCAGGACATCGTAGACAATGTGTTGAAAACGGAGTTAGTCGTTGGCGACACCAACGATCGCCCCCTACTGGATCAACTATTTTCCACCCACTCCATTGATGCCGTGATGCATTTTGCGGCCTATGCCTATGTGGGAGAATCGGTCACCGATCCAGGAAAATACTACCGCAACAATGTGACTGGCACCCTTACCCTCCTGGATGCAATGGTCGATGCGGGCATTAAATCCTTTGTTTTTTCCTCGACCTGCGCCACTTATGGGGTTCCCAAAGCGGTTCCCATTATTGAGGAGCATCCCCAGGAACCCATTAATCCCTATGGGGCAACTAAATTAATGGTGGAGCGAATGCTGGCTGATTTTGATGTGGCCCACGATCTCAAGTCAGTCTGCTTCCGCTATTTCAACGCAGCGGGGGCCGATCCAGAGGGTCGCTTGGGTGAAGATCATCATCCTGAAACTCACCTGATTCCGCTGGTGCTGCAAACGGCCTTGGGCAAACGTGACTCGATTTCCATTTTCGGTACGGATTACCCCACCCCGGATCAAACCTGTGTGCGGGACTATATCCATGTTTCTGATTTGGCTGATGCTCATGTGTTGGGTCTAGACTATTTGCTCAAAGGGGGGGACAGCACCAAATTTAATTTGGGCAATGGCAATGGATTTTCAGTGAAGGAAATTATTGAAGCGGCCCGGACTGTTACCGGACATGCGATCCCAGCGGTAGAATGCGATCGCCGTCCTGGAGATCCCCCCAGCCTGGTGGGCAGTGCCGATCGCGCCCGTTCAATTCTGAGCTGGAATCCCCAGTATGCCGATATTGAGACCATTATTCGTCATGCCTGGATCTGGCACCAAAAACGCCACGGCACTCTGGCTTAAGCCGACGATGCTAGCATGTCCATCAGAGATGCGCGGTCTTGCTTTTCAGGGAGAAAGGCGATCGCGCATTTTGGCGATCGATTGGCTGTTGACCGAATCTATGTGACGGGTGAAGACTCGCTTCATGATCACGATAGCGATCGCTCCTTTTTCGGCCATACTTCTGCCATACTACGGTAGAGAACAACACCCTACCGCTATCAATGACGAGTCATGGGATCGATCATGCCAACGGATGACGACTTGTACAATACGCTGACAGCTTTGGATCGGCAAAGCTATAAGGCTTACAAACAGATTCAAGGGCGCTACCGCTTTCCTGGATTTACCTTGCTGATTGATTATGTCCAGGGCGATCCGTTTGCGTCTCCCAGCCGATTGCGGGTGCAGGTACCCCAAGTCTCGCCCCATGGAAAAGCGATCGCTGGCTTTCCCCCAGATCTCTACCGCAACCCTATCCGAACCATTGCTCTGTGTGACTATCTTACCCGCCAGTTTGAGCGGGTGGCGAGCCATCTTAGGGGCAAACGAGGCAGTGGCAAAAGTGGGCTGATTGCGATCGCTTCTCCTGGTCAACAAGTCATCGAACGCACCTCGGTGTGGGTCTCCCAAGAGCAGGTAGAAGCCCGTTTTGTGGTGGGTTTACCGGCCCAAGGTCGCAGCATTTTGGGTCGCCAAGCCGCTGAGCTATTGTGTGATGACATGATTGATTTGGTGGAGCAAGCCCTGTTCTATCGCAATCTCGATGCCAAAGCGATTCTACGACAGGTGGAAACCGTGGAGGATGCCCATTATCTGCGCCAACAACTGGGCGATCGCAATCTGGTCGCCTTTATTCCCAACGGAGCAATCCTGCCACGGGACAGCGGCGTAAGTGACAAACCCCTGAAAAAAGATGTGGTGCCCTTTCAATCCCCTGAATCTCTGGAAGTGACCTTGGAACGGCCCAACAGTGGCGCAATGACAGGCATGGGCATTCCCCAGGGCATTACCTTGATCGTCGGTGGGGGCTACCACGGTAAATCCACCCTGCTGCAAGCGATCGCCCTCGGCATTTACAATCACATTCCCGGTGACGGTCGGGATGCTTTGGTAACGAATGAAACAGCAGTGAAAATTCGGGCGGAAGATGGTCGCCGCATTGCTGGAGTGAATATTTCCCCGTTTATCAACCATTTGCCCCAGGGCCGATCCACCACCCAATTCAGCAGCGACAACGCCAGCGGGAGTACCTCCCAAGCGGCCAGTATTATAGAAGCACTGGAATTAGGCACGGAACTGTTGCTCGTCGATGAAGACACCTCTGCCACCAACTTTATGATTCGCGATCGCCGCATGCAAGCCCTGATCGCCAAAGAACGAGAACCGATCACCCCGTTTATCGACAAAATTCGCCAACTGTACAACGACTACGGCGTGTCTACGATTCTAGTGATGGGAGGCAGTGGCGATTACTTTGACGTAGCCGATACGGTGATTGGCTTATTCGATTATCAACCCCAAGATTTGACGGCAGAAGCACAGGCGATCGCTCAACAGTACCAGACCGATCGGGCCGCTGAGGGAGGCCAGTCCTTTGGTCAGCTTACCCCTCGAATTCCAGTGGCGAAAAAGCTGGATGCCTCAGATTCCGAGCGATGGCGGGAACGGGATCGAGGGGATCGGGGCAATCGGGGCAGACCTAATCGGGGCGATCGCTACCGCAACGATCGGGGCAGCGATCGGGGCAGCGATCGGGGCAGCGATCGGGATAGTGAGAGGGGGAGACCAGATCGAAAACGAGATGATCGGGGACCAAAGCTGAAAGCACGGGATGTAGATGAACTCCAGTTTGGCAAGGAAACCATTGATTTGTCGGCGGTGGAGCAGTTAATGGACTTAGGCCAGGTGAGGGGAATTGGCAGCGCGATCGCCTACCTGCAAGACCGCTACCTTAACGGTAACGACTCCCTCACCGATATCATCGCCACCGTAATCAGCGATGTAGACGAGAAAAGCTTGGATGTGCTGACCTCCTCTCCTAGCGGTGAACTAGTGCGATTCCGTCCCTTTGAACTAGCAGCCGCATTGAACCGCCTCCGTTCTCTTGACATCCAGTGAGATTCCACAAACCGTTCATTAACGGCTTGATCTCGCTCGTCAACATCAGTATTGACTACTCCCTCCCGGAACTCGAGCGTCGCTAGTGGCTACCCCTCATGTTCGCAAAGCCGAGTTAACGGTAAGCCAGATGGAGATTATTGAACTGGCAGACCCATCGCAAGATAAAAAATATTGAGGTTGATAGCAAAAGGTGTTGCATATTGTTAATGACTTCTCGCTATTTGAGGGATTTCCTTGAGAATAAAACTACTATTCACCGTAGTTCTCAGCTTCGATAGTGTAGTCCCAGCTATATTGGTTCCCTATGGCTATTGATATTCAGCAGATTTTCCAGACGATTAATCCAGCCCGTCCCCTGCAATTGGAGGAGGAGGGCGATCGCCGTTATTACATTGATTTTTCCTCCGTGCGGGGCGGGGAAGTGATCCGGAAACTGGAGAAGCGCATTGCCATCCTCTCACCGGATACGCCCACCTGTTCCCTGTTTACGGGGCACATTGGTTGCGGCAAATCCACGGAGCTATTTCGGCTCAAACTAGAGTTGGAAAAAGCCGGTTTCTTTGTGGTGTACTTTGAGTCCAGTGAGGACTTGGAATTGGCGGATGTGGATATTGTGGATGTGTTGCTGGTGATTGCGCGGCGAATTACCCAGCAGTTAGATACGCTCAAAATTGAGGAACCGAAGGGGTTTAAGCGGTTGCTGCGGCAGGCGGCGGATTTGTTGCAGACGGAAATTGAGGTGGGGGCGGAGGCCAATGTGCCGGGAGTGGGCAGCATCGC
>JBFRWC010000103.1:0-4509 GCA_051439365.1 Leptolyngbyaceae cyanobacterium | reverse complement strand
GTGTATGACAATGGCATGACGGTATTGGTGCTGATCAGCATTCGCGGCGACCAGGATGTTAATGACACGAAGCTGTACAACGAGTTAACCAAGGTCGCAGGGAATTATGAGGCAACGACAGTGATTGCGCTAGAGGTGCCGGATGCGGAGGCGCAGCAAAAGTGGGCGGCGAAATCGCTACCGTTGGGCTACATTAATCCGGGGCTGGAGGATGATTACATTCAGGCAGATTTGGAGAATGTGGCTCCGAATTTCCTACGAATGGTCGATCACACCGTCGTGGATTTGCCCCAATTTGTTACGGGCTCTAATGATCCTGGTTTTCACGTCGTCGGAGCCACCTGGGGATCCGAGTTTGAGCTGCCGACACGGGTGGTGGATGTGCGGACGGCGATCGCTGGCGATCGCGCTATCCATGACTCCACCCAACTCTTGCAAACGGCACGGGGCATCGAAATCGGCCACATTTTCCAACTGGGGACCAAATACTCGGAAAAAATGGGCGCCACCTTTACCGATGAAGATGGTAAGAATAAGCCCTTGGTGATGGGCTGTTACGGTGTCGGGGTCTCTCGCTTAGCCCAGTCAGCGGTGGAGCAGTCCTACGATGACAAGGGCATTATTTGGCCCATTCCCATTGCCCCGTACCACGCCATGATCGTGGTGCCCAATATCAATGATGCCGAGCAGATGGAGGTGGCCGAAACTCTGTATGCTAGCCTCAACGCGGCGGGAGTGGAAACCTTGCTCGATGACCGCAAAGAACGGGCCGGGGTGAAGTTCAAAGATGCCGAGTTGGTAGGCATCCCGGTTCGGATCGTGACGGGGCGATCGCTCAAGGAGGGCAAGGTGGAAGTGACCCAACGAGCCTCTGGAGCATCCGAGGAGATGGCGATCGCTGATGTCGTTCCGACGATTAAAGGATGGATTGATGCAGCACTGGGTTAACTCATGGCGAAAACAGAGTTTGATCCTGGTGGTGGTTGGCCTCCTTTGGGTGAGTCTCACTGGCTGTGGTGGCGTGGAGGCCGCCGTCAGCTCATCCATTGCCCCCCAAACCCTGTTCGAGCAGATCAATACCGAGGCCGCACCCTTGATTTTGGACGTGCGCACCGCAGACGAATTTAGGGCAGGGCATGTGCCCGGAGCGGTGAATGTTCCAATCCAGGTGTTGGGCGATCGCCTAGATGAGCTGGAGGCGATCGCCCCCAATGGTCCCATTGTGGTCTACTGTGAGCAGGGCATCCGAGCTAAACGAGCCGAAACTCTGCTCAAGGCCGAATTCAAGACCGTGCGGCATTTGGAGGGAGACATGTCTCAATGGCGGCGTAACGGGTTTCCCATCACCTTTCCTAATTGAAATCAGACGCTGTTTGCCATCATTATTAAGATATATTGCAAGAGTTTAGGCGAATCGACTTAACAAAACGACATGATTTGTCTGAGGTGACGCTATAAAATCAAATCCAATAACAAGTTTTGTTACTAATGTTAACTGAAATTCATGAATTTCAGGGGTGTTCCTCAAGGGCGATCGCACCCAGGATTACCTCTGGAAGCGTGATGATAGCTGGCTTTCTGCTTTGGCGGATTCATTACGGCTTATGTAAATTTGAAAACATAGCCAGAGAGAAGTACTGAGAGAGCAAAGCATGTGTCATGATCAAGTCGGTATATACGCGGTGATGGAGGATACCCAGTTCTGGCAAAAATAAAGCTATCAATTCTCAGACAGCATCGATTTCATTTGGAACTGAAGGAAGGATTTCACGTATGACTCTTCATCTTTTACTAATTTTAGGGATACTTATTGTAATTCCGACAACTTGCATGTCGATTTACAATAAGGTGCTTTTGGGTTAGGGCTCGACGGGGTGATTCTCTTGGCAGCATTGTGTTGCCACCTTGTCGATCCAGACACGATACGTACTCTGGTCTCAAGCCGGTTGGAGCGTGAGATCTGAAGAGCAAAAGGCGGTGCAATTTGTGCGCCGCCTTTTCGCTGGGTCTGGATGGAGGGGATAGCCTTATGGTGGAGAAAATGATTTCATCAGTCTTTGGGCCACGACCATCATTCCGGCTACACCGAGTAACAGGGGAGGCAACCAGTTGCCCCAACGCACATAGGGAGTGCGGGTTCGCCGACGTTGGATGGAGGCGACATGGGTCACGTGTGTGTTCCGTTGCGATCGCCACACCGTCTCCCCCCGTGGACTGACTACGCCGGAATAGCCCGTATTCGTGACCCGCACCATCCAGCGATCGCTCTCAATCGCCCGCATCACGTCCTGGGCATGGTGTTGAGCCATCATCGCCCCGTTATACGGATCATTATTCGCTGCCGTCATCATCCATTCGCCGCCCCTAAGGGTTTGCTGACGGAATAACTCTGGAAAGGCCGATTCGTAGCAAATCCCGGCGATCGCCACTCCCCAAGGCGTTTGCAGCACTTGCGCTTGATCCCCCGGCACCATCGTGGACTGAATGGGGGACAAGCGGGAAATAAGAGCCCCTAACAGCCCATCCGCCGGAATATACTCGCCTAGGGGCACCAGCTTCACTTTGTTGTACCGGGACATGACTTGCACCGGTTCCGACTCCAGAGCCGATCCCTCCTCGGCTCCGGCTGAGGTCGGGGACATGGTCGGCACCACCATTAGCACGCTTTGGGTGATTTCAATAGGAGCAGAAGAAGGGTTAACGGTGGCAAAGGTGCCGATGAGGGCTGGAGTCTGGCGATCGCCCACCATCTGGGTCAGTAGATTGCTCACGGTTCGATCAGAATCCCACACCAGCGGAATGGCCCCTTCCGGCAGCACCACCAAATCAGCCCCTTGATCAACCAGTTGATGGTAGCCCTCTGTATAGCGGTCAAATGCTTGCTGAATCCCGGCTCTGGTCAATTTAATTCGGGTAGGGATATTGCCTTGGATTAACCCAATGGATAAATCATCCCCTGTGGTCAGTTGAGCGGGACTGGGATGAACGTAGAGCCATGCACCGAAGAGGTGAGCGATCGCGATGAGGGTGAGGGTGGAGATCAGGGGAGTGGGGGAGTGGGGAAGCGAGGGAGGGGAAGCGAGGGAGGGGAAGCAGAATTCGGCTAGGAGACCATTGGTAGCGGCAATCAGGGCGGTGGTGGTGATGGGGCCAGAGAGTTGGTTCAGTTGCAACACCCAAAGATTGTCAGGGCTTTGGGTCAGGGCTAGGGTGGGCCAATAGAGGATGCTCTGACTCCATAGGGTATCCAGCTCACACCATAAGGCGGTTCCCACCATGACTCGTGTAACCATCGGCCAGAAGCCGGGTTGAAATCTGATCCAGCGCAAAATGGTGACGAATCCGATCGCCCAAATCATGCTCCACAGACCGCCCCATAGGGTCACTATCACCCAACAGGAGAGGGCGATCGCCACACTGACCAACCAGGGAATGCCCATCCAGGTGAGGGGATGCAGCCCCGTAATCCAGACCAAGGTGGTGCCGTAGTAACCTGTAGCCCAGAGGAAGGCAGTGAGAAGGACTTTGGGGCAAGGAGAAAAGGACGAGTGGGTGAGTGGGTGGGTGGGGGAACTAGAAAAAGCGTGGTGGTAGAGAAGAAGCCAGAGGGGGGCTTGGGCGATCCAGGCGAGGAGCCACCAGTCAGTGGGGGCGTTGGTGAATCCCATTGCCATGCCGCTGAGCAGAGCGATCGCTCCTAGCCAAACTCCGTTTCCGTTGTCTCCCAATGCACGACCATCCTTTACAACCGCTTTGATCCGTGAAAGACGGTTCATGCCTGATCATCCTACTGATATCATCTCTACCGCTATTGGGGACGCACAATGTACTCAGATTCCACCGGGGACACCTCACCCATATAGGCGAGGGCTTGATATAACATCGCGGCAGCTTCAGCACGGGTAGCCGGTTTGCTAGGGTCAAATGTTGCAGGATTGTCCGGCGAGACGACTAGTTCCAATTCCGTCGCTGTGGCAATGGCGTCAACCGCCCAAAGAGGGATCGTGTCGGAATCTTGAAAGGTGGCTTTCAACGTTGCATCTGGTTCAGCAGAAGGGGTTAGCTCTAACCCTGCTACCAAAGCCAGCAGCACTTCCATCCGCGAAACCTGCTTATCCGGCAGAAAAGTCCCAACATCATACCCCTGTACAAAGCCCGACTGAGTCATACGCACAATGGCATCATATTGGGGATGGTCCTCTGGTACGTCACTGTAGTTTGGTTGGGGCGATCGCTCATTGTTGGAAAAGGCGCGATCGAGTTGGCTGGCAAACTGGGCGCGGGAAATGACAGTATCTGGTTCAAAGCCGCCGCCGACAAAGCCAGTGGCAATCCCCTGCTGGCGTAGACCTTCAATAAAAGGAGTAGCCCAATACTGGGGAGCAACATCAGCAAATGCTTCTGCTGGAACCTCTTCAGCTAGGTCTGGAACCTCTCCAGCCACGTCTAGGGCACTTTCGGCCAGGTCTGGGGTATCTAGCGCTGTAGATGGCTCTGACGGCTCTAATG
>JBFRWC010000102.1:0-10862 GCA_051439365.1 Leptolyngbyaceae cyanobacterium | reverse complement strand
GCTTGTATTGATCCCCGGATTCGATATTAGGTATTTTGGGTTTAACAAATAAACCAAAGCAGAGGGGCGATTGGCTGTGCCTATCGCCCCTCTGCTTTGGCCAGACTCTGCTTATTGAGCCCATCTTTATGAGACTTTCGTCGAGAGTGTGACCCCCATAGGAGTGGTTTCAATCCGGTCCTCGTCGTCGTTACTCATACAAGTTCCCACAACTTCCACCGTCGGTTGTTCCCCTGTTTGTCCCTGCTGCGGACCCGTAGGAGTTGGGATCGCAGGTTCAGAATCGCATTGCCAGAGTAAGTGAGCCAGATCCCCATTGATCCCCACAGGCACTTCCCACGATGGGGCAAAGGGTGGGATCGCATAGGAACAAGCTTTCCAGCAGCCTTGGACCGGAGTTCCAAGCTGCATACAGAAGCCCCCCCGTCGCCCTTCTAGGTGATAGCTCCGACAGTGCCGACAGACTGATATGACGGGTTCAAAATTACTCATGACAAGCACTCACTTGCTTAACTCAGTTGAGTTCTATTGTGAGTCAACCGAAGTCGCAAAAATCCCAGAGAAACAAGCCTTAAAACCCTTTATAAAGAAGCCTCGCAGCGATCCCAAAGAAATGATTAAGTACAGATTCTCTTTAGGATTTAATGATAGAGGTGTCACTTTTTATGAAGTTGTGTGCTGATGTATCTCATATGAGATCGGGAAAAGCCTTGTGCTGTGGGCGATCGCACCTCTTTTAGCATTCTGGGGATCACAGAGTCACCCATCGGTCTGCCCGATATCAAACTTGATCCCCGATGGCCTGACCGCTCTAGTCCTGCCCCATCGAGCTGCGGCCCCATCCCCAGTTTATCGGGATAAAATGTAAAGACATCTAGACTATGGAACATCTTGTAGTAGTATGAAATACCTATTTTCTGCTCGTTCTGCCCAATCTCAGGGTCCATGGTCTGGAGGGAGGTGTACTTGCTCCCGTTTCTGTGTGATCCCCACTCACGGTTAGGATTGATCCCCGTCTGTTCTTGCTGATCCCCACTCATTGCCAATCTCCGCCCACGCTGATCCCCACCCATGTTTGTTGGCTCCACTCACGGCAGCCCTTAATTCTACGCAAAGTCAATTCCACGCGAAACCTATTCCACCATGTTTGCTACTCTGCAACCGCCTGCTGCCACCCCTGTGATTCCCCATGACTTGTTTGAGGCGATCGCTGCCCTCAAGCGAGAATTAAACGCCATTATTTTGGCCCACTACTATCAAGACTCTGAGATCCAAGATATTGCGGACTATATTGGCGATTCCCTGGGGCTGTCTCAACAAGCAGCGGCAACCGATGCAGAGATTATCGTGTTTGCGGGGGTTCACTTCATGGCGGAAACGGCGAAAATCCTCAATCCTAATAAGCTCGTTTTGCTGCCCGATCTGGATGCAGGGTGTTCTTTAGCAGACAGTTGTCCACCAGATGAGTTTGCCCAATTCAAAGCTGCTCACCCGGACCATCTAGTGGTCTCTTATATCAACTGCACAGCGGCCATCAAGGCCATGAGTGACATCATCTGCACCAGCGCCAACGCCGTCAAAATTGTGCAGCAGATTCCCCCGGAACAGCCCGTTATCTTTGCCCCCGACAAAAACTTGGGCCGCTATGTCATGGAGCAAACGGGACGGGATTTGGTGTTGTGGCAGGGTACTTGCATGGTTCATGAAACCTTCTCAGAAAAGAAGATGGTGCAGCTAAAAATCGAGCATCCTGAGGCTGAGATTATTGCCCATCCGGAATGTGAGCCTGCGGTGTTGCGCCATGCCGATTATGTGGGGTCTACGACAGCCCTGTTGAAGTACAGTCAGCAGAGTCCTAATTCCACGTTTATCGTGGTCACAGAGCCGGGGATTATTCATCAAATGCAGAAGACAGCCCCCAAGAAAACCTTTATTCCGGCTCCTGCTTTGAACAACTGTGCTTGCAATGAATGCCCCCACATGCGGCTCAATACCCTGGAAAAGCTCTACTTAGCGATGAAGCATCAAACCCCGGAAGTGCAGATACCAGAAGCCATTCAAGAGGACGCGCTCCGGCCAATTCAGCGGATGTTAGCGATGAGCTAGGATCTGTGGAATTCTGTAGAATGAGGGCAGCTAACTCTGTCTGTTTCATTGGCTGACGACTTCATTGGCTGACGACTTCATTGACTGACGACTCCTTTTAGACCCAACCTATGGCCTTTCTCCGCATTCCCAAGCCCTGGCACCTGCCTGAAAACCGCATCACTTCTGAATCAGCCTATTTCAATCGGCGACGATTTTTGAAAACGCTGGCTGGAGCCAGTATTGGCCTTTCTGCAACTGCATTAACGGGCTGTCAGACAGCGCAAGGATCGGGCGATAGTCCCCTAGTCGGGCTGGCGGATCTGGCGGCTACCGTAAACCCTAATTTTGTGGAGGGCGATCGCCCCCTCACTGGTCGAGAACTTGCATCTAGCTACAATAATTTCTACGAATTTGGCGGCACCAAAAATATTTGGCGATCGGCCCAGAGTCTTCCCACTGATCCTTGGATGGTGGAAATAGGTGGACTGGTGAAAAATCCCCTCACCTATGACTTGGATGACCTTACCCAAGCCTTTGAGTTAGAAGAGCGGGTTTACCGATTCCGCTGCGTGGAAGCATGGTCGATGGTGGTGCCCTGGATTGGCTTCCCCATGCGCAAGATTCTGGAGGCGGCAGAACCCACCGCTGATGCGAAGTTTGTCCGGTTTGTGTCCTATTACGACGAGTCCATCACCACGGGACCGGGGGGATTTCAGACGCGATCGCTCCCCTGGCCCTACACAGAAGGCTTGCGAATTGAAGAGATGGCCAATGAACTGGCTTTCTTTGCCGTCGGCATGTACGGTCAGACGTTGCCCAAACAAAACGGTGCCCCCATTCGGATGGTGGTGCCCTGGAAATATGGCTTTAAAGGGGGCAAGTCCATCGTTAAAATTGAGTTTGTGGCAGAGCGGCCTGCGACCTATTGGAATACCCTGATTCCTAGCGAATACAAATTTGTGTCCAACGTGGAACCAGATGTCCCCCATCCTCGCTGGTTCCAAGCCCAAGAAAAGCTAATTGGTGTTGGTCCTGACTTTTCTGTGGAGATTGTGCCCACCTTACCCTACAACGGTTACGGCGATGACGTAGCGGGACTTTACACCTAAGATGCACATGAGAACCCCGGCTTCTTGAAGAAGCCGGGGTTCTGGGCTAGTTCTAGGTTAAGGTTGCGCGATCGCCCTCTTAAGCAGACTTACGACGGAGGAGTGTGCCCACCCCAACCGCACCCAGCGCAAAAATTAAACCGGGTTCAGGCACAGCTTCGGATAACTCACCACTGCTGGGAATGGAGGAAAGAGCAGCGATCGCATCAATGTCAGCCCCAGCCTTAAAATTGCCGTATTTGTTATTGCCTGTATCGGTTACTCGAACAAACGAAAACAGAGACCCAGAGTCTAAACCTTGGCTGTTCAACAATCCATCAATATCAATGCCCACCCCAGAGTCGAACCGGGCATCGGGGCGATCGGCAATACCCACGTCATACCAAATTTCGTTATCCATACTAATGGCAACGGACATCTCCTCTGCAACACCACCGATTTCAAAGATCCAGAGGTCGGCAGCCTCAGTGCCACTCCCGGTCAGGCGGTTATCGGTAAACTCTACTATCAAACTTCCCCCATTTCCTAAGGAAGTCCCGATGCTTTGATCCCACTGGCCTAGGGAACCTCGGTTCGTCATTTCCGCTGTCCAATTGTTGTGACCCAAGGCAGCATCTGGATCGTAAACTTGCCAGCGGTCATCAGTCGCGTTGGCCTCCCCAAAGTAGCGGCCCCATCCGCCTGTCCCCCGCTGATAGGAGATCACGTTATCAGCAAAGGCTTCAGTAGACAGCGAGGCCGCCGTAGCGCTTGGGGTCTCAGCAATCATGGCGGTTGCAGCGATGGCTAATGCCGATAGAGAAAGCGGAATTAGAGAGGTAGAACGAAGTAACATGATGAAGCGACTCCTAGAAATAGGTTAGTGACGAGATCAACAGCGAAGGGACACTCAAATTGTGGAGAAACTGATCACACTGCCAGCCTATATGCACCCTTCAACTCTAGTATAAAAGCAACAAAATATACTGAGATCGGTAAAAATACATTTGTTAGATACGGTTAAAGTAACAACATGTAAACTTGCCCCACACCTGTTAGTTCTGTCTAGAAAGTTTAGATTAAAAGAAATCTGATGGTTCTCAACCCATAGAGCAACATCCGCATGGGTCAGGATGTTTTGTGAGGGCACTTTGCGCCCCTACAAAACGTCATCTGTCCTAACTGAGGGTTTTCAGCCACGCAAATTCAATGGCAACCAGCTTATCAGCACATTAGACGACTAGAGTTCTACCTCGTTAAGGCAGTGACGGTTATGCGAGATGCAGAGCAACAGAACACATTTGAAAATCGGCCTATTCTCCTGGTGGATGATGATCCCATCAATCTTGGATTGCTCTCCGATGCCCTGTGTAGTCTTGGATGTAAGGTATTGGTGGGGGTAGATGGGGAGGGGGCGATCGCCCAAGCCCTTCACAATCCCCCCATGTTGATCCTGCTCGATGTCCAAATGTCTGGAATTGATGGATTTGAAACCTGTCGTCGGCTTAAGGCCGATCCACGCACCCGATCGATTCCGATCATTTTTATGACGGCCTCGGATGAGGTCTCTGATAAGGTGAAAGCCTTCAAGATGGGAGCGGTGGATTATGTGACCAAACCCTTTCGGACAGCTGAGGTGATTGCCCGGGTTCAAACTCACCTTGAGCTATATCAATTGCGCCAAAAGCTACAGCAGCAAAATCAACAATTGGAACAGGAAGTGTGCGATCGCCTCCAAGCCGAAGCGGTGTTATCCAAAATCAATCAAGATCTGGAAGCTGAAATCAGAAAACGTACCGCCGAAGTATATACCAATGCAGAAAGATTACGCTTGGTGATTGAAGCTACCCAGGATGGAGTTTGGGACTGGGACATTGCCAGCAACACTATTTTTCGCTCCCCTCAACTGTTGGCCTTTTTTGGGCTTTCCTCCAGTTCTGAACTGGCCTACGAACAGTTTTACACCCGCATTCACCCTGACGATCGCAGCAAATTTACCCAGGCAATGCAGCAGCATTTAGAAAAAAATACACCGTATAAAATTGAAATCCGAATCCAACAAGTGGATGGTGAATATGGTTGGTACTTGGATCAAGGCCACGCAATCCGAGATCAAGATGGCCAACCTACTCGGGTCGTTGGAGCACTGAGTGATATTAGCGATCGCAAAAAAGCCGAACTGGAACTGGCAACCCTCAATCGGGAACTAGAAGATCGGGTGAGCAAGCGCACGGCTCAATTAGAAGCAGTGAACCAAGAACTTGAGTCTTTCTCTTATTCTGTATCCCATGACTTACGGGCACCTCTACGACATATCCATGGGTTTATTAATGCCCTTCGTCGATCCCTCCAAAAAAGCTATGGCTCCCTCGATGAAAAAGTTGAGCATTACATTACAGTCGTTGATGAAAGTAGCACCAGAATGGGGCAGCTCATTGATGGCCTCTTGCTCTTATCCCGTGTGGGTCGTCGGTCTCTCCAGTCCCAGAGGATTGACCTCAACACCACCGTGCAACGAGCCATCGAAATTGTGTTGGACTCTTCTGAAATATTGACGAACCCAGACACAACCATCCAGTGGAACATTGATAGGCTACCCATAACATATGGTGATCGGACATTAGTGCAACAGGTTTTTATTAACTTAATCAGTAACGCCATTAAATTTAGTCAGAAGACTCAAGCTCCAGAAATTAACATTGGTATTGTTAAGGAGAATGTCATTTTTATCAAAGATAATGGTGCAGGGTTCTCGATGGATTATGCTGACAAACTATTTAGTCCATTTGAGCGCTTACATTCTCGCCGTGAGTTTCAGGGCACTGGAATTGGCCTCAGTATTGTGCAACGCATTATCCATCGCCACGAGGGGCAGATTTGGGCTGACAGTGCCCCTAACCAAGGGGCAACTTTCTTCTTTACTTTGCCTTCCATCGAAGCCGATCAACGAGAGGCCAACAGTTGAGTCATTGCTGCTCTATCCAATGGACGGGAGAACCAATATCCCTGACCATAGGGACAACCCAACTCAGCCAAACGCTGACATTGCTGCTCGGTTTCAATGCCTTCAGCAATGACCACTAAATTGAGATTCAACCCCAAATTGATAATGGCTTTGATAATTTCCTGGTTTTCTGGACTAGCATCCAGACTGGAGACAAAAGAGCGATCGATTTTCAGCGTATGAATGGGAAATTGGTGGAGATAACTTAACGATGAATAACCTGTGCCAAAATCATCGATGCAAATCCTCACGCCGCTGGCTTGAAGCTGTTGAAGTACGGTCTTCGATACACTGGCATTTTGGATCAGTGTACTTTCTGTAATTTCTATTCTTAACGATTGGTATCGGATATTCTGTGGTTCGATTTCCGCTCTAAAGACATCAGCAAAATGGGGATGGGTAAAATGCCGTCCTGAGAAGTTGAGGTTAATTTTGAGGTCTGTAAAATGAGGGAAGGCCGATTGCCAATCCTTGAGTTGCTGGCAGGCTTCCCGACACACCCACCAGTCAATCTCAGTCACAATTCCGATTTCTTCAGCCATGTGGATAAACTTGCCAGGAGCGAGTAATCCTTCTACGGGGTGTTGCCATCGAACCAAGGCTTCGGCACTGTAAATGTGATGTTGGTTGAGCGCAAAAATGGGTTGGTAGTAAACTTGAAGCTCATTATTTTCAATGGCACGGCGCAGGTCATTTTCTAAGTTGAGCCGCCGCATGGCTTGGTCATGCATGGTCGTATTAAAAATGGTGTAGCAAGAGCGCCCCTGAGCCTTTGCTGAATACATAGCGGTATCAGCATCACGTAAAATTTGGGATGGTTCTTGATAGTGCAGTGAACTGGTGGCAATCCCAATGCTGACCCCAATAAAAACCTCATGTCCGTCTAGTTGGAATGGCTCTTGCAACAAGGTTTTAATTCGGTTGGCCACTTCGATTGCTTCTTGGACATGGGCAATGTCTTCAATCAAGAAAACAAATTCATCTCCGCCGAGCCGAGCCACCGTGTCTCCTATCCTGAGGCTACTGCGGAGGCGCTGGGCCACTTGCTTCAGTAACATGTCTCCCACAAGGTGGCCTAGGCTATCATTAACAACTTTGAAATGATCCAGGTCCAAAAACAGAACGGCAAATTGATACGCGGGTGACGTTTGTCGCTGGTGACGGGATTTGATTAATCGTAGCGACTGATCGAGGCGATCCATCAGGAGCGCTCGGTTGGGGAGGTTAGTGAGAACATCGTGGAAAGCATCGTGGCGTAACCGGGCCTCAATGCGTTTGCGTTCCTTGAGTTCAAGCTGAACTTGCTCGTACAAATTCACCTGATGGATGGCGATCGCACACTGAGCCGCGATCGCCCCAACAATCTCCGTTTCATTATGGGTCCAGGTTCGGTTCTGATGCCCTTGATGCAAGCTAATCCCCCCTAAATACGTCTCTTGATAAATTAGGGGAACGGCCAAGATAGATTGGATCTGGAGTTTTTGGGCAAACTCCCCAAGAGGATGGGTTGAAAGTACCTGGAAGTCTTGAAAAATGACGGTTTCACCCTTTTGGAGCCGATCATGAAAGTGTTCGATAAACGGGCAGCTTTGGCCCTCCAGCAATGCTCGATTGTCCGATTTTTGGCTTACATATCGCACAACCATCCTTTGAGCTTCATCTGGTTGACAAATTAAGCACCGATCCACGTCAAGGGCGGCATGCAGTTGGTCAGCCGTTGCTTGCAGCACTTCACTCAGAACGAGGGTTCCTCGCATGGCTTGGACAATCTGATTGATCATCGCCTCACGATGGGCCTGCTGCTTGAGTTGGGCGATCGCAACCTGCCTCTGGCGCTGGACCTCAAATTCTTGGCAGGCTCTCTCGATCACATGGGGTAAGCGAAACAGCCGATCTTTCAAGACATAATCCGTCATGCCAGAGCGAATACACTCAACGGCGGCTTCTTCCCCCAAACTTCCAGTGACCAAAATAAAGGGGATTTCTTGGGCCGAAGAATGAACCACATCCATGGCCTGGTAGGCTGTCCAACCCGTTAAACGATAATCCGACAGCACCACATCGTACTGATGGGCGGACAGGAGGCGATCGCAATCCGCAATGGTCTTAGCCCGGTCATAAGTGAACTCAAGGCTAGCTTCTTCTAACGCTAGAGTAATTAACTCCGCGTCCGCGTCCACATCCTCCACAATCAACAAACGGAGGGGCAACTGCATTTTCATTTCTAGAGGCGATACACTCAACATAATGGTTGACGTGGTAGATAAAATATCTAAACTTTAGAACGAGTAACTTAGCATTAATAATTTAGTACTTCAGAACTAGTAATTTAGAACTTCAGAACTAACGATTTAGAACTAACGAATTTAAAATTAGGATAAGGGTTCAGGAATCTGATTTAACATCATCCAGTAAAAGCCGATTTGCCGCGATACATCAATAAACTGCTGAAAATCCAACGGTTTAACAATGTAGCTATTGGCACCTAGAGCATAACATGCACGCAGGTCTTGGTCTTCCGCAGATGATGTCATTATTACTACGATCATCTGTTGAGTGCGGGGATGTTGTCGAATGCGTTGCAAAACCTCAATGCCATCAACCCTGGGCAATCGTAAATCCAATAACACAAGCTTGGGCAGGGGTTGAGGAGGATGATCCTCATTCCCATGTAAGTAGGTGAGGGCTTGTTCTCCATCCTCAGCAATATCCATGTGATTCACGAAGTTGTGCTCGTCAAAGGCTAGACGAATTAACTCCAAGTCATTTGGGTCGTCTTCAACAAGCAAAATCTTGGCTGCCTGCACATCAACCATTTGTAAACCCCAATTTGAATACATGATAAATCTCAGTATAAACTCTGAGATTTATCTTAGCAGCGTATCAATCAAGACATTTTGATTCATCAGTGTTTTTCGATAGAGTATTGATGAAGCTTTGACTTTATACGCTGATTGTACCGCCAGAATCCAAGGGATGACACAGTAGTAGCGCAATTGCCTGACACGTTTATTTTTGCCAGATGGAGCGGTAAGCTAAAACTATTTTAGTTTGCTTATTTTGGTGGCTGAACCCCGCCAGCGGCAGGGTTCAGCCACGCAAATTAAATGGCAATCAGCTTATCCTTACTTTAATCAGGCGAACGTTGGGTGCTGCCATGGCTCCGACAAACGTCCCCAATGCTTCCAAGACCCTGCCATTCCCACAATTATTGGGCATTCTGCCTGTTGAAACTATCAGGGACGGTCACGAAATAAAGCCGGGAGTTTTTGGCTAGAGGTCGGTGTTTCACTCCCACCCCCAGCAAAACATCCCCAGAGCCTTTAGATTTCTGTTCCTTCGTGATCCGCTCTCTGCGTTTGCCTTTAATTAAACACGTTTCTCAGCTTCGTCCCGAATCGCTTTGACATTAGCCTTGAGGCTGTCAGGAATAAGAGTGTGAACAATACCCTCAAAAAAGACGGAACCTGCGTCCACATCCGCACTCTGTACCAGCAGGGTGTGCTCCGTGTTGGGAGTCTCACGAGTCGCGACCGGATAAATTTGCCAATGCCCATCAAATTTTTTCATGTCACCGCCAACGAGCCGGAAGTTGATCCGCTTCTGGGGAATTTCAATATTTTCGGTGCGGACTGTGGTGCGAACGGAGGCCAACAGGATTGTACGAGAATCCACTTGCTCGACTACGTGGCGATCGCCCTCTGACTCAACTACCCGACTCGAGACCACCGTGGGCAAGAATTGAGCAAAGTTACCGTAATCCGTCAGCGTTTCCCACACCACACTAGTCGGTGCGGCAATTAAAATTCGGCTGATAAACCGCCGACTGACAGGCATCACCACAGGCTGGCGATCGCGCAATGCTTTTTGTTCCTTCACTGACAAAGGACTAATTAAATCGTCCAATGATTCCAGCTTGACCGTTGCCCGATTGCCATTGTGGGAGCGAGCCGATGAAATAGTCATAAAGTGTTTAAAGATAGAATTTCGTGAAGATAGGTTGCGGTAGCCTGACTTCCGTAATTCTACAGTGATCTCTCCAGGGCTGCACATCCTGAGGATGACAATTGCGCGATGGCGCAACGCCACTCCGGATGGAGTATCGCCCCCTCCCATAGTTGCCAAGAGACAGCGAGGGATCCTTCACTGGAAACATCCAAGCCTCAAACCCCACCATACTGAGCCACCACCATGGAATCCCTTGGTTCTTGGTTGAGCAGCCAAGCCCACAATTGGTCCCCGTAGGAAAAGTGCCACCACTCTTGGGGATGTCGCCGAAATCCAGCCCCTGCCATCACCTGATTCAATCGCTGTCGCCGTTGATCAAACTGATGAGCCGCTGCTGCACTCACGGTCCACTCAGCAGCATAGTTTGACTCTGCCGCGAAATACTCCGGAAAGGAGCGAGGGGAAACCTCATCAATTGGCGATCCCATATCCACGGACTCTCCCTGATCATCCGTTAGCGTCACATCCACAGCAGCTCCCGTACTGTGGGGGGGGGGAGTCGCAGGATCATCACTGGGCATCGCCCAAAACTGGTACACCTCTTGCCATAGATCGTGTTGTTGTTGTTGGCTAAGAGTCTCGACGCTCAGATGGCGCTGTTGCAGTAATTGGGCAAAGGTATGTTCCACCATAAATGCTTGCACCGCGATAGGGCGATAGGCATCAAAAATCTG
>JBFRWC010000101.1:0-6316 GCA_051439365.1 Leptolyngbyaceae cyanobacterium | reverse complement strand
GCCCTGAGCCGCTTGGATAGCAATCCCCAACACTTCCTTCAAGGATTTCTGGCCGATGTAGTCTGCCAAGCGTTGAGGCCGTAGCCGTTCTTCCTGCTTCTCTTTCTCCTCCCCTTGAGCATCCGCTTCCAACAATTTGGTTGAGTCTGCGGGAGAAGCTTTGGCATTCTTGGCGGGAGCAGGGGAAGAGGACGATGATGGGGGGGAACTCCCGTCGTTTGTGGTCTGGTTGGTGGTGTAGCTAGTGGTCTTGGTAGTGGCGATCGCCGATTCACTCACCTTGACACTGGAATCAGCGGACGGACTGGGCTGACCAGACGGTTTACCAGACGATTTCGACGAGATGATAGCCATTCATTCAGCCACTAATCAACAGGAGTTGCATTCACATCCACGGTACGGACATCGGGATCATCCCCTTTGTCCCCAGAACCGGAACGGGACTGTCCAGGGGCATCGGGACCGCCTGCCAGGTTCGGCAGGATCATTTGCGCCACCGTGGAAAACAATACTGTCATTAAAATAACATCATCCACTTGTCCCAATAAGGGAACAATATCGGGGGATAAGTCAATCGGACTGATCAGATAGATCAAGCTACCCAAAATCGCAATCCAACGGGTTTGGGGGTTGGCTAAAAGGGCACGGTACCAGCCAAAGGGTCGCATTCAACAAACCTCCAGTTAAATCGCCTCTGGTCCCAGGCAAAATCTGGTCAGCACCGAGACACAGGGCAAACATTACACAAGGCAAACATTGCAACCTAAGTTTACAATTGACGGTCAACGTTTAGTATAGGCTAATTGTACTAAACAATCTCTAATCTGGCTAGGTCGGGATTAGGGGGATGGGATGATGGTGAGATGATCTGCATTGACGGACAAGTCCTAATGGTTCAATCAATTTCAGCCGAGCAAGTCACTCTTTACGATTTAGAGCAACGATTTAATCTCCAGCGCGTGGATGACCCGTCGTTTTTTGGGGAATGGCAGCAGGATTTGCCAGAACTGTCGGAGATGGAGCAGCAGAGATTGCAGCGACTGCAAGCAGTTGTCGCCAATTTAGAGCAGCGTTCTGTTTTGGAAAATACGGTCAAATTGGCGGTAATAGCTCCGTTGCTGGATCTATCGGGGCTATTTCTGCCGCCATTTTACGTCAGTACCGAGGATAGGGTGGACATTGAAGCGCCGGATCAATCGCTCATCATCCGGGGGCGCATTGACATTTTGGTCGTCAATGACCAACTTTGGGTCTTGGTAATTGAGTCAAAACGGGCAGGGTTCTCGGTGAAGGTTGGCATTCCCCAAGCGTTGTCCTATATGCTGGCCAATCCTCATCCAGAATGCCCCGCCTACGGTTTAGTAACCAATGGCACCGATTTCGTGTTTCTCAAGTTAACCACGCAGAACGGACCTCAGTATGGGCGATCGCGCCAGTTCGTCCTCGGTCAAGACAACGATTTAGCCAAAGTCTTGCAGATATTGAAACAACTGGCCCATCATCTCAGCTAGAGCAGTGCCTCCACTAATTGCGGCACGGTGATAATTAACACCAGCACCACCAATTGCAACAGGATGAACGGAATGACTCCTCGGTAAATATGCCCGGTGGTCACGTCTGTGGGAGCTACACCCCGCAGATAGAACAGGGCAAAGCCAAAGGGCGGACTCAGAAATGAGGTTTGCATATTGGCTCCAATAATTACGCCGTACCACACCAAACGGTCAAAGCCAAACAGTTGTTCTGCGATCGGGGCAAACAGGGGCACGACGATAAAGGCGATTTCAAAAAAGTCGATAAAAAAGCCGAGGATAAAAATGGTAGTCATGCTGATGATGAGAAAACCTACTTGACCACCGGGGAGATTCACCAGGGCTTCATTGATAAAGCGATCGCCCCTCAACCCCCGAAACACCAAACTAAACGCCGTGGACCCCAGCAAAATAAACATGACCATGCTGGTGGTGCGGAGGGTGCGATCGCACACATCCCTCACTTTGGCCCAACTCAGTTGCCGATTGAACCCCGCCAATCCCAAGGCACCCAGGGCACCCAGGGCGCCCGCCTCCGTTGGCGTGGCAATGCCAAAGAAAATACTGCCCAACACCAACAAAATTAACAAGAGCGGCGGTACCATCACCTGCACCACCTTGAGCCATAGGGTCGATCCCTTCACCGCCAGCAATTCCGGGGGCAACAACGGCACCAAATCGGGGCGGACCACGGCTACAACCAGCACATGGGCAATAAAAACCCCGGCCATCAATAAGCCTGGAATTAGGGAGCCGATAAATAAATCCCCCACGGAAATGCCCAATTGGTCCGCTAACACCACCAAGACGATGCTGGGCGGGATAATCTGGCCCAAGGTACCAGAGGCGGCAATTACTCCCACCGATAGCTCTTTGTTATAGCCATAGCGCAACATGGTCGGCAGGGAAATCAGCCCCATTGTCACCACCGTCGCGGCGACAACTCCGGTGGTGGCGGCGAGTAAGGCACCCACGACGACCACAGCGATCGCCAACCCACCCCGAATCCGGCCAAACACCTGCCCCATCGTTTCTAGCAGATTTTCCGCGATCCCCGATGCCTCCAACATCGCTCCCATAAAAATGAAGTAGGGAATCGCCAACAACGTAAAGTTGTTCATGATGCCGAAGATCCGGGTCGGCATCGCGGTCAAAAAGACGGGTTCAAATACCCCCAAGCTAATGCCAATCAGAGCGAACAAAACAGCCACACCGCCCAGGGAAAAAGCAACCGGATAACCCAGGGACAACAGTAACAATGCCCCCGCAAACATTCCCGGTCCTAGCCAATCCGCGATCGCGCTCATGCTTCCCCCTCTGGATCTTGTCGATCTGGAGCGATCGCCGTTGATTCAGGCAAGTCAGCAGCAGCAGGGAGATGATCGGTGAGGATGGCGATCGCCTTAATCCCCTCCGAGAGTCCCTGAGCCATTAGACTCAAAAAACTAACAATAATCACGGATTTGATTGGATAGCGGGGCAGCCCTCCAGGGTCCGGCGACATTTCCCAGCTTTGCCAAGAGATCAAAATTACCTTCCACGAAAACATGATCACTAGCACACAAAACGGTAGCAAAAACAACCCTGTGCCGATTAGGTTGGCCAGTGCCTTGCGTTTTTCAGACCAGCGAGAATAAAACATATCCACCCGCACATGGTCATTGTGCTTCAGGGTGTAAGCTGCCCCCATCAAAAAGATTAGGCTAAACAAATACCACTGGGATTCAATTAAGCTATTGGAACTGAGGGAACGCCCCAGCCATTGGCCCACATAGCGCCCCACCACATTCCAGCAACCGATGCCTAACATCACCAGCACCAGCCAGTAGGCTATTTGGCCGATCCGCTCGTTCACAGCGTCAATCCACTGTGATAATCGTAATAATTTATTCACAGTCAGTCTCACAGTCAGTCTCACAGTCAGTCTCTAGGCACACAATTACGCAAGCAATGGAATCTGAGGTCCAAGCCGCGATCGCAGTACTGACCACATCTTGACCGTAAAGCGTCCATCTAGAACTCCCAGCCAAAGCCATTGCAGTCATGATAGGGTATAGTACCTGTTTGAGGGGTTTCGTGGGATTTCCATCAAGACTATGGGGGGTGAACCATGACATTGATTGTACAGAAGTACGGTGGCACATCTGTGGGTTCAGTCGAACGGATTCAAGCCGTTGCCCAACGGGTGGTTAAAGCCGCTCAGTCAGGGAAATCTCTGGTGGTGGTGGTATCGGCAATGGGAAAAAGCACGGACCAGTTGGTTGATTTAGCCCATCAAGTCTCTTCCAAACCGTGTCACCGGGAAATGGACATGTTACTCTCCACTGGAGAGCAGGTGTCCATCGCTCTCCTCAGCATGGCCATTCAGGAATTGGGACAACCTGCCGTCTCCCTCACCGGGGCACAGGTCGGCATTGTCACCGAAACCGCCCACACCCGTGCCCGTATCCTCACCATCAGCACCGATCGCCTCCAGCGCTACCTCGATGACGGCAAAGTTGTCGTCGTTGCCGGATTCCAAGGAGTGGCTCAAAGCGACGACTTAGAAATTACTACCTTGGGACGGGGCGGGTCGGATACTTCCGCGGTGGCCTTAGCCGCCGCCCTCAATGCCGCCGCCTGCGAAATCTATACCGATGTTCCTGGGATCTTGACCACCGATCCCCGCATCGTCCCCGAAGCCCAACTCATGTCAGAAATCACCTCTGATGAAATGTTGGAACTAGCCAGCTTGGGTGCAAAAGTACTCCATCCCCGTGCCGTGGAAATTGCCCGGAACTACGGGGTCACCCTCGTGGTGCGATCGAGCTGGACCGATGATCCGGGGACCAAGGTCATTTCCCCCACCCCGCAGCCGCGATCGCTCGATGGCCTAGAACTGGCCCAATCTGTGGATGCTGTTGAAGTCGATACCTACCAGGCCAAAATCGCCCTTCTGCATGTTCCCGATCAACCGGGCATCGCCGCCCAACTCTTTGGCAATGTCGCCGCCAAGGACTTAGATGTGGACTTGATTATCCAATCCATCCATGACGGCAACAGCAACGACATCGCCTTTACCGTCAACCGTGACTGCCTAGACCGGGCCGAAGCCGTTGCCGATGCCTTCAGACGTGCGATGTCCTCATCGGATGCTCCTGCCCCGGAGACAGACAATCAAGCCCACGTTTTAGTCGAGCGGCAAACTGCCAAAGTCAGTATTGTCGGCGCAGGCATGATTGGTCGTCCTGGCGTCGCTGCCCAGATGTTTTCGGCCCTAGCCCAAGCCAATGTCAATATTCAAATGATTTCCACCTCGGAAGTCAAAGTTAGCTGCACCATTCACTTAAAAGATTGCGATCGCGCTGTTGCGGCCCTTTGCCAAACCTTCAATATTTCCCACTCTCCCATTCCAGCCGCCTCCTCTACCTCATCCCTCAAGGCCACAACCCGCTCAGCCCCAGAAAACATGCCCCCGGTCCGGGGTGCTGCCCTAGATATGAAACAAGCCCGCGTTGCCATCCATGCCGTCCCCGATCACCCCGGCATGGCCGCTCAAATCTTTGACTTATTAGCTAGCAATCATGTCAGCGTAGACACCATTATCCAATCACAACGGTGCCGCGTCATAGACAAAACCCCAACCCGCGACATCGCCTTCACCGTAGCCCAACAAGATGCCCAGCCCACCAAAGCCTTACTGGAGACCATCACCCCTGACCTGGATTGCGGCAGTGTTACCGTGGATGAAGCGATCGCCAAAGTCAGCATCGTTGGCATCGGGATGATTGGTTGTCCAGGTATCGCCGCCCACATGTTTTCCGCTTTAGCAGCAGAGCAAATCAATATTCAGATGATCAGCACCTCAGAAATCAAGTTAAGTTGTGTCGTCAGCGAGTTGGATGGAGTCAAGGCACTGAAAATCGTCCACAACGCCTTCAATCTCTCAAAGAGTCCTACCTCCAATCTTTCGAGCATCGGCCAATGCTCTTAGATTAGCCGGTCGGGTGAATTTTTTATGATTTTCAACACAATTTTGTTTCAGCTTTGCTGTTGAATATGTTAGCGTGGTGACGTTAGTCTAGAGTTATTTTTCGGTAGAGTCAGCTTGTTTCAATTTCATTTTCGATTTCCGTTACAGCTCCATCTCCGGTTAACTCGTTACATTTTTTCGTCGATTTAAGGAGATGGCGTTATGTCAGTTTATGTTGGTAACTTGTCTTACAACGTTACAAAAGAAGATTTAGAGCAGGTTTTCTGCGAATATGGCAAGGTCAGTCGAGTTAGTTTGCCAATGGACCGAGAAACTGGTCGTCCCAGAGGTTTTGCCTTTGTAGACATGTCTACAGAGGAAGAGGAAACCGCTGTAATCGCAGCCCTTGACGGTGCTGAATGGATGGACCGTGAGATGAAGGTCAATAAAGCCAAGCCCCGTGAAAATAATGGGGGCAACCGTAGCAATGGTGGCGGAGGTGGCAACTACCGTCGGAATACCAATTGGTAAGTTACTGGCTACCTTTGCATTAGGTAGCTCATCTTTGTAGAAAAACGGGTCCATCGATAGATTCGTTTATCGATGGACCCGTTTTTTGAGGAGACTCAAGGCGATCGCCCCCACTTTCCCACTGGGCAAGCGATCGCATCACCCTACGGGACATCGCCACCTAGTCCCTGTCCAATGTAGATTTGGTCATGTTGAGTGCGTGCCAAACCGCAGTCGGTGATGAGCTGGACAAATGGGATTGACTACTCCCCGCTCTAAAGAGACGGGGATTCGTTAAGAGTCCATAGACGGATTCTCACAG
>JBFRWC010000100.1:0-10593 GCA_051439365.1 Leptolyngbyaceae cyanobacterium | reverse complement strand
GGCTTTACCCCCCTTAGTCCCCCCTTGCAAAGGCTACGGTGTACACACATCTCATTTTGAAGTCCAAAACTCGGCTTTACCCCCCTTAGTCCCCCCTTGCCAAGGGGGGAAACTCCGGTCCTCCCCCTTGGCAAGGGGGAGTTAGAGGGGGTGGTTCGACTTGTGTGTACACGGTAGGTCCTCTAGTGGTGTCCCCATGGAGCTTAGAAATCTTCACAACGGGGGGAATCCCTGTTGTCCTTCTATCTTGGTCTGCACGGCACAGGAAAATAACCAGACTCCTTGACAAACTCACTCAAAATAGTAACAATAGATACAGAAACAGAAAAGATTCGTTCATCTTCTACTGTTTGTCCGTAGTGGATTGGGCCTACAAGGTGAAATTGCAAAGGGTAGGTGACTGATTTCATCGCAAGACAGTAGTTAAGACGGAAGTAGGGATACTGGGTCCAACCCAAGGTCAACCCAAGGTCAGCCAAGGTTTGATGCCCAGAGATCCCGAAGGAACGCGCCTCAGTTAGTTCAACTATTACTCTTTGAGGAGGCGAACCCAATGACTATTAATCAAAACATCACTCAAAACTTCTCTGTTCAGCAGGAATACCGTGTACTGGCTCAGAAGCAGCGCCAGAAAGCAAAGCAGCGTCAGCAGTCTATGTTGACTCGTTTATCTGCTGAAATCGGGAACTAGAGTCGAATTCTCTAGTTTCACTGGTTCGGCTTGCGTCACGACAAAAGCGCTTCCAAGATCCAAGAATGGAGTCTAGATAGCAATTATAAGTTCCATTCCAGCGTAGTTTGTCGCGATCGCTCAGTTCAAGTTCCATCGTGCCTAGGTCCGATCGATCAACAAATCGGCTAGCAAGGCTTAGGTTTAACCTAGGTTCGATGGATTTATTCAGTTCACGTAAACTTTTTTATTGAATCGGGAGAATTAGAACAATGGGACTTATGTATCGTGGTCACGAAGTTCAATCTGAAGATGTTGTTGTCAAAACGGTTGATGCAGGTCAGCAAGGAACCTATCGGGGGGCCTCTGTTGCCTTTCGGCAGGCCGCTCACTTTAATCACCGAGCTAATCCTGCTAAACAATATCGTGGTGTGAGTTATTAAGGTTGAGACCATTAGGTTTGAGACCATTAGGTTTGAGATCATGGGGGCTTTTGATCTCATGTAGCCCGGTATTTTGCCGGGTTTATCTGTTTCCTAGAGCGAGTTCCCTGATGGGTTACGACTGATGTTAAAGCTAATATCAGTGTAGTGAGTGGCAGTGTTCCAAGGGTGAGGTTTCACGGTGAAATTTCACCCTTGGGGCACTGTTCTTTTATGGCCACACCGTTTTGATAGAACGGGCAACCCCTCAAGAAAACGGTCATCTTATTCACGAGATAGACAGCGATCGCACTTGCCGCAGCCCTGTTGTCCCAATTCCCGTCCCGCAACTTCAAACCCAAATGCCGTCAGGATAAATTGCCACCGACACTGGCGCGTGTGAAGAAATCGCTGCATGGTTTTGACCGCAGGGTTCGTCCCTGGTAGCTTGAGGTGGGGGTTCGGATGGATGGCGTAGTGGAATGGATCGAGCCAAGTTAGCTGGCCTTCCGCATGGAGCAAGGACAGGGCAACAGCACCATACTTAAACTGGCGACTCACGGCTTGAATATCCCCCTGTTTCGGCAATTGTGTCGCTAACTGCTGAGCTTTTTGCCACAATTTGCGCTGCTGGTCGTGAATAAACTGGCGTTGGCGCTGGTCTTGGTCATCGAGCCAGCCTGTGGGTTCACTGACAAATGTGAGGGCGATCGCTTCTTGACCATCTCGCCCCGCCCGTCCCACTTCCTGGACATATTCCGACAACAAGGTCGGTGCTTGCATTTGCACCACCCAGCGACAGTTTGGCTTATCGATGCCCATGCCAAAGGCGGAAGTACAAACCACGACTGGAATTTCATCATCCAACCATGCTGCTTCCATCTGTCGCCGCTGTTGCGCCCCCAGACCGGCATGATAGGGGGCAGTTTTATGGCCTTGTTGGTTGAGCCAATCGGCGATTTCTTCCGTTTGGCGGCGGGTGCGAACGTAGATGAGTCCAGACTGCTTGGGATGCGACTTGAGCCATTGGAGGAGGCGCGATCGCCGTCCCCGTGGAGTCCACACGGTCTGTACCTTCAAAGTTAGGTTCTGTCGCTGGGGATTGAGCAAAATCCGACGGGGATTCTGCAAATTCAACACCGACTCAATCGTGGCTTGGGCCTGGGGATCAGCAGTGGCGGTGAAGGCCGCGATCGCCATTGGTTCGCCCTTGGGCTGGGTTTTGAGTAATGCTTCCCGTACAAAACCTAGACGACGGTAAGCAGGGCGAAATGTATCCCCCCACTGCACCAAACAATGGGCCTCATCAAGAATTAGGCCATTGATGAGGACATGGGGCTGCTTCAACTGCTGCCATAGTGATGGACTAAGCAACGTTTCCGGTGAGACATAGAGTAATCGTAATCGCTGCTGATCGATTTGCCAGAGGAGACGCGATCGCTCCCGCTTATCCAGTTGACTGTGGAGGAGGGCGGCTGGTAATTGTCGTCGCTGCAAATCCCGCACCTGATTTTCCATCAACGCCACTAAAGGGGATACAACCACTGTTAATCCTTTTTGTAGTAGGGCGGGTAGCTGGAAACAGATGGATTTACCGCCTCCCGTAGGCATGACAACCAGGGTATCGGTTCCTTGGATTAAACCGCGAATGATATCGTCTTGGGGCGGTCGAAAAGAATCATATCCCCAAATTTGCTTCAGGGCAGCTTCGACTTGCGGCCAAGAGTTGGTGTTGGGTCGGTGTATGGTTTGATGCATCCCTTAATGGTTGTGGAGAGATCATAATGTCGGTAGATGCCATCTAGGGTTCCCCAACTATCTTGGAAACTACCAGGAGATTGTCTTATCCGTGACAAATTATCAGACTCCTAGCTTATTGGTATCAGGCATAGCAGTCAGAAAAATCGAGGCTGACAGAGCAGCACTTTCTGGGGAAAGAGAAATCTGCTTTAGTGTGACTAACCCTTGAGCAATAAAAGCGTCTCGCAAGGGCTGATTTTCTGTTTTACGGAAGCTAGCTTCATAATAAACCTGGGAAATACCTGCTGAAATAATTAGCTTGAGACAGGATAAACAGGGTTCTAAGGTAACGTAAATGCTGGCGTTTTCAGTGGGGATGCCGTGACGGGCAGCTTGGGCGATCGCATTTGCCTCCGCATGAATAGCACGGGAGGGTTTGGTATCACTCTGCTCACAATCAGGTAAGTCAGGGTAACAGTAACCTTGATCCGTACAGTGAGCTAAACCGGAAGGAGGACCGTTGTATCCGGTAGCTAAAACCTGTCGGTCTTTGACGATGACAGCTCCAACCTGACGAGCGATACAAGTTGAGCGGATCGCGGCTAACTTAGCCAAAATTAAAAAGTATTCGTCCCAACTGGGTCGTCTTCTGGTTATGCTCATTGTCCCTGATCCTGCCTGTAGGGTTTGCCCTCTTTGAGGGATTGAAATGCCTTGTGAATTTCTAGACCTAAATACCCAGCATGGTCAGCCTGAATGGCAGGAGATGCCGCACAAATCTCTCGGATTAATTTGAGGGGATTTTTGCCTCGATAATGAGTCACAACTTCTCCACTTCCAGGAGTGGTGTGGGTGACGACAATTTCATTGTTTTCAATTTCAATCAGGAAATTTCCGGAGGGATCGTAGTAGTCTCGCTGTTGACAAATCGCTTGATATTGATCGGCAATGAGGCGATCGCAATTTTCCCAAGTATCATCATAAATATGGGCACTTTGGCTGATGGTCATCAACGGTCCCATTGTCAATTCATAGTCAGAGCGGCGGCAAATCTCATCCCGAATATGTTGCTGGAGTGCCCGTAATCCCATCGCATTAGCGACCCAGGCAGCAAACATATCGTTGCTACGAAGAGTAGCAGTGAGGGAAATTTCGTTGTTCACCACCCGCACCCAAATGTGATTTAAACAGGGACTTCCGCCTTTCTCATGGTCGGCCACATCCCACAGACTCATGACGGCGCTAGCGGCATCGATTTCGTTAATTAACTTATGAATAATCTGTTCAATTTGATCTTTGCCAAACCATGATCGCAATCGTTGTCCATAGGTATACTTTACCCCTTCCCGTTTGGGCGCATCATCGAGCACTTGGGATAAATATTCTCCCACAAATTCCCGACTCACGGGTAAATAATTAGATTTTGGGAAATAGAAATTAGGAGGTTCGTCGGTAACGACTGCAACCAGATCAATGAGTTCTTGCCACTGACCATCATATCCAGTTGGGCGAATTGTACCTGTCGTTTTAATCCGGTGAATAATTTTCACCCAGGTTTCAGCAATGGTTTTCCCTTCAATTCGATGGCCATAACGGGGACCAGGAAGGACCGTAGGCTTATTCTCCTGGAGGGGAAAGGTTAAGGGTAGACCCCAAGGTTCATGGGGCAATTGCTCCCCACAACTCTTAATTAAACGAATCCCGTCTGAGATTGAATGAGCCTCTAAAATCTCTAAAGAATTTCGCAAAGTTTCCAACGCATTCCGGCCAATTTCTCCACTAATATATCCCGTGATTTCAGAGCGAATGACCCAACAGGGTTTGCCCGTATCACTGGTTCCTGCCTCAAAGCCGTGGCGAAAAAAGTCGAGTAAACATTGGCATCCTCCCGCATTTTTATCTTCTTTAGTAATGTTGAGAACCACCAAAAATCGGGCATGAGGATTGGCCAAAAGATTACGAATGAGAAAGCTAATGCCTCTGGTCGGACTATAAAGTTGACCAATGGCCGCGTATTCGTGAGGTTTTAGCTGCTTAGCGATCGCCTTTTTTACTGTCCATCCCGTCACCACCACCGTATGCCCACTCCCACAAATCAGTTGGTTTGGCTTGTAAAGTGGGTTGTAGGTTTGGTCAACGGCTAACATACGCTTGCTGCTGTAGTGGGATATTCGATGGTACCTGCTAAATCTACCCTACCTGTGGGGTAATGCTGCAGAAGTTTAGAATGCTTTCAGGTTAACCCCAGTTCCCGTTTAACTCCAGACAACCTGGCGAGTCATCCATAAAACTTACGCATCACTGGGAACAGGTAGCCAAAAATCGTTGTGGACAAAACGATAGCCCGCTCCTTTGAGCTTCTGATTGGACACCTTAACGTTGTGGGGCCGATTTGCTGGAACCGCTGGATTCCATTGCACAGGAGGTAGACTGTAAGTCTGGCAAACGCGCTCCAGTAACTCTCGCCGAGTGATGATCATATCTTGGACGAGATTGTAAATGCCGCTGAGGTTGTGCTGTTGAGCAAAGGCGATCGCTCCCACAATGTCGTCAATATGCACCCAGTTACTGGGTTGATGGCCATCACCATCTAAGGTGGCCCCCGCCACTCGCCGAAAGATTTTTAGCAGTTCCCGGTTAGGGCCATAAATGCCACCCAAGCGCAAAACGCACATGGCTCGTTCTGGGCTAATCACGTCAAGTAGGCATTGTTCAGTGTCCGCCAGAATTTGGTTGTTGTCGGTGGTCGGAGCGATCGCTGTCTCCTCTGTCACCCAGTGCCCACTGTGGTTGCCATACACCGCGAAGCTTCCAGTATAGATGACCTGCTGAACAGGAGTATGAGGTAAAACCTGGGCTAGCGTTTGAGCCGTTGCCAAGTAGGTACTTCGATATTCTTGGCGGTTGGGTGCCCCGATTGACACCAGCACCACATCTTGGTTCGCCAAAAGCTGCTGCATTCCCTCCGCATCATTGCCCAGCACAACCACGACATTAGGGGCAAGGGCTTCTAATTGGGAGACTTTTTCCGGAGTCGTCGTTGTGGCCGTAACCTGGAGTCCTTCCTCAACCCAGCGTTGGGCTACCCGTTGCCCAACATAGCCACAGCCCAAAATTACCGCCCGTTTCATTTGCTTGCCTCAACTCCATTAGACTTCATTATCCGTGAGATACTGCCGTATATTTGAGCAGATTTTCTGGGCAGCATTGATTGCCAGCTTTCGAGTGCCCTATTAGCCGAACAGCGCGATCGCCCAGTCAGCCCACACAAGCAGCCCACACAAGCAGCCAACAGTAAGGTCTAAGCACCTGCACAATATTGCAAACATTGCACAACGTTAAGTGACGCTCGCTTGGATAGCTGAGATCTGTCAGGGGATCGCCCACCCAGACCGACAATTTTAATCACCTGCCTATAATAAATTACTATGCAGTTTCGAGACCTTGAAACGTGGTTTTGAGACCTTGAACTGTATTGTTGTTGCTTCCTAGGAACTTCCCGGTCTATGCAAGGTTCAAATCAAACGGTTTGCGGCAAAGTTTATCTGGTGGGTGCAGGGCCGGGTGATCCAGGGCTGCTCACCCTCAAGGGCAAGGCTCTTTTAGAACATGCGGATGTCGTGCTATATGATGCTTTGGTCAGTCCGCCCATCCTGGCCATGATCAACCCTGAGGCCGAGATGATTCACGCGGGTAAGCGGCGTGGGCGACATTCGATGCTGCAAGCCGATACCACCCAACTGCTGATCGAAAAAGCCCAAACCCATTCAGTTGTCGTGCGCCTCAAGGGAGGTGATCCCTTTATCTTTGGCCGGGGTGGGGAAGAAATGGAAGATTTGATCCACGCGGGGGTTCCAGTTGAGGTTGTTCCTGGGATTACGTCTGGAGTCGCAGCCCCAGCCTATGCTGGTATTCCCCTCACTCACCGAAACTACAGTTCTTCGGTAATTTTTGTTACGGGCCATGAGATGGCTGGCAAATATCGTCCGCAAGTTAATTGGGCGGCGATCGCTCAAGCGGCTGAAACCATCGTCGTTTACATGGGAATCCAAAACCTTCCCCATATCCTCAGCCAACTGACCGCAGCCGGACTCCCAAATGAGACCCCCATCGCCCTCGTGCGCTGGGGCACCCGTCCAGAGCAGCAGGAACTCATCGGCACCATCGCCACGATTATCGCGCAAATGGAGGCGGTCGGCTTTGAGGCTCCGGCGATCGCCACCATCGGCAATATTGTCGATCTTCACGGCATCCTGGCTTCAGCCAAACCCAATCCTCTAGCCCTGCCATCTGTTGATCCAGCCCCATAGGGCCAAGCCCCTGCTCCCAATCTAGGGATGGAGATTGAATAACGTGTCCACTTGTAGGATACCGTTAGCGCTAGAATAACGCACCGAGCATTTTATGGTTGAAAGTAGCGGCGTTTATTCCACGCCTGTACTTTGATGTTCGTCGGCTAACACATGGCCAGCGCGTGATTGTGCAACAATTCCATACTTGGGGGCACCCACCATCGCCCCAACAAATATCAGTGTCAGCACCACGACAATACTGCCTCCCGTAGACAGATCAAAGTGATAACTCACATAGGTACCCATGATGCAGGCAAAGACGCTACTGATAATTGAAACAATCAACATGTGATCAAAGCGATCGCTCATCAAATACCCGATGGAACCTGGGGTTACCAACATGGAAATCACCAGAATAATCCCAGCCGTTTGCAGCGCTGCCACAATCGTCAGAGCCAACACCGACAGCAGCATGTAGTACATCACCTGAGTATTCAAGCCAATGGCCTTGGCATGATTGGGATCAAAGCAGAACAGCAGTAGATCTTTGCGCCACAGCAAAATGATGATGAGCGTCAATCCACCCGCAATCAGGGTTTGGATAATATCGGAGTGCGAAATCCCTAGAACATTACCAAATAAAATATGAAAAAGATCAATATTGCTGGAGATTTTTGTGATCAATACTAGGCCAAAGGCAAAGAACCCGGTAAACACCACACCAATCACCGCGTCTTCCTTCAGTCGAGTTTTTGACTTAACATACCCGATCGCCACCGTTGCCCCCAAGCCAAACAGGAAGGCTCCAATGGCAAATGGAATATGGAGAGCATAGGCCACTACCACTCCTGGGACAACGGCGTGGGAAATGGCATCACCCATCAGGGACCAGCCCTTCAGAGTGATGTAGCAGGACAGTACCGCACACACCAGCCCCACAAAGGCACTCACCCAAATCGCCCGCACCAAAAAGCCGTACTGGAGCGGCTCGGTGAACCAGTTCCAGATGGCGATCGCCCCCATCGTTGATAAAATTGACGAATGGCTCATTACTAAAAGTTTTGATAGGTGGTTGGGGCAATCTGGTGCAGATGGCTGATGGGCAATCCGCCAAAGGTCATTTCCAGATTTTCAGCGGTGAAGGTGTCGGCAGTGGTACCAGAAGCGAGGATCGTGCGGTTGAGGAGAATGGTGCGATCGCAAAACGTCGAAATTGAGGCCAAATCATGGGTAGACACCAAGATCGTGTGGCCCTCATCTCGCAATTTCAGCAATAAATCGATCATTTGCTTTTCCGTTTTCACATCGACCCCAGTAAACGGCTCATCGAGCAAAATTACTTTGCCTTCTTGGGCCAGCGCCCGTGCCAGAAATGACCGTTTGCGCTGGCCCCCAGAAAGTTCGCCAATCTGACGGTGGCGAAAATCAGTCATATCGACCCGATCCAGACTCTCCATCACCAACCGCCGATCCTGGGCACGAGGAATCCGCAACAAGTTCATGTAGCCATAGCGTCCCATCATCACCACATCAAACACACTGACGGGAAAGTTCCAGTCTACTTCATCGGACTGGGGCACATAGGCCATCAACTGCCGCTTTTGGGCCGCTTGAACCGAATAGCCTCCGATGCGTACCCGACCTTGCCGGGGCTGGAGAAATCCCATGATGGATTTGAACAAGGTAGACTTGCCGCCCCCGTTTGGTCCCACCAGCGCTGTAATCGTTCCAGAATCAACAGTACAACTTGCGTTGTATAAGGCCAGTCGAGCATTGCGGTAAGTCACACTGAGGTTGTCAACGGAGATATCGAATGAGTGAGTGCGCATGGGTGGGTGAGTGGATGGGTGGGTGAGTAAGTGAGTGGGTGAGCGGGTGAGCGGGTGAGTGGAGCTAACTCGTTTCCAGCGTCTCGCTGGGAATGCCGACCTGAGGCTCAGCCGCGACCGGGAACTGGAGCCAGAGGCTCTTGGAGCACTCCCAGTCGGAGACTGGGAGACAGGTTGCGAGATATTCCTTCCTACTGGAGTGGGGGTGCGCCATCTCCTAGGAGGCCATTGGTAATCACTTGAGCATCGTATTCCAGCAAGTCAAGGAAAGTGGGCACAGGGCCGTCGGCGGTGGAGAGAGAATCCACATAAAGATTGCCGCCAAAGGTTGCGCCTGTGGTTTGGGCAATTTGTTTTTGGCCTTCGTCACTAACCGTACTCTCACAGAAAACCGTGGGAATGTCGTTCGCTTCGATTTGGTCAATCACGCTTTGCATTTGTTTGGGGGTAAATTGCTGCTCGGCGTTGATCGGCCAAATGTAGATTTCCTTGAGGTCATAGTCACGGGCCAGATAGGAGAAAGCTCCTTCGCAACTGACAAGAAACCGCTGATTTCCGGGGAGTTGGGCCAAGTCGGTAGTCAGTTGGGTGGCGATCGCCTCAATCTGCTCACTGTAAGCCTTGGCATTGGCGTTATAGATGTCTGCATTGTCTGGGTCTAGTTCCACAAACGCCTGACGAATATTTTCCACATACACTAAGGCATTCTGGGGCGACATCCAAGCATGGGGATTGGGCTTATCGGTGTAGGGACCAGAGGCGATCGCAATTGGCTCAATGCCTGCTGTCAATACCACTGAGGGCACATCCTCCACATTGGCCAAAAACGGCTCCAACCAACGCTCCAGATTCATGCCGTTGTACAAAATCAAATCAGCCTCTTGGGCCTTGACAATATCGCTAGGGGTTGGTTCATAGCCATGAATCTCGGCTCCGATGCGGGTGACGGACTCCACCACTAACTGATCCCCCGCCACATTCTGGGCCATGTCCGCCAAAACCGTAAACGTAGTGAGTACTGTCTTGGAACCTGTAGTGCCTAAAGCACCACTGATATCAGTTGATGGGGCATTGAGCGCACTGGAATTGGAGCGATCGCTCTCACTTCCCACTTCTGGAGCGGAGCAACCCGTCAACCACACTGCCATGATCAGGCCAGAGAGCAATGCCCCCCCCCTGGGAAAAAATTCTATCGCCATACGGAAACACTAGACATTTCATAATCGTTTCATATTTCATTTTTACCTCATAATGTTGGCAAGCGTCTACCGTCGCACCGGAGATTTTCAGAATATTTTTCGATGGCATCAACACGTCTATGCAGGAAACACGTTTATGGCAGCAGACGGCTGGACTTGCCATCATGGATTCTCGTATGTTGGAAATAATGTCATGGAAATGAACGGCCTCTAAACCCCTGTTTTCTCTAAGGGATCTGCCAATAAAAAAGATACCAAAGATACCAATGTGGAGGGGCGGTGGGCTGCGTCCACTTCCCCCTCCACTTGTACTTTACTTTTTAGCCAGTCCCTAAAGAGTCAGAGTTCTGAAACTTGCGCAGACAACACTGCACAGACAACATTACCCATAACAACATCATCTTGGTTTAATCGTGTACTATCCCTCAGACAACCTTCAAT